>NZ_VPCP01000126.1:0-5649 GCF_013418145.1 Acinetobacter sp. YH12201
ATGAGGCATGTTCCGCGTCCTTGCAATACTGTGTTTACATACAGTCTATCGCTTAGCGGAAAGTTCTTTTACCCTCAGCCGAAATGCCTGCCGTTGCTAGACATTGCCAGCCAGTGCCCGTCACTCCCACTCGATTGTAAACAAGCACACAAAACCCTTTAGTGACAACAATTTGCAAGAACTATCAGGCTCAGTGCCATGAAAAATACCATGACCAGATCATGAGGTTGAACACGGCTTGCGCCGGCAGCGTTCACGCTCCTGGTCGGCGATCTCGCCCGGCTGCAATGCTAGCTCAGCATCGGTCATGCGCTCCAGCACGTCGCGTAGGCGGATGGTGCAAGGAATGGGCGGCAGCTCGAACTCATAGCCGCCGGCGATCATTTCGGCCGCAATCTCCTCGGTGATGAAAAACGGCTCGTCGTCTTGGTTCGGCTTCTTCATGCCCTTTCCTCCTGGCGCTCATCCTGGCCGACAGCGGCCAGGGCATCGGCTTCCGTCAATGCGTCCTCCACGAACGCGCCGTGCTGCTTCGCTTCGGCCTGGCTGACCTCGGCCCATATCCGTTTCACCTGGGCCGCACTGTACCCGGCCAGCTCGGCGGTCTTGTTGATGCTGTAGCCGGACTTGCGCAGCGCGACAACTTGGGCGCGGCGCTTCGGATCAGCACGGCGGCCCTTGTACCGCCCGGCCTGGCGGGCCAACTCAATGCCTTGGCGCTGGCGTTCGCGCCTGTCCTCGTAGTCGTCGCGGGCCATCTGCAAGGCCAGGCGAAAAAGCATGATCTGCACGGCTTCCAGCACGATCTTGGCGACGCCCTGGGCCTCGGCCGCCAGGTCGGATAGATCGACCACGCCAGGGACGGCCAGGCGTGCGCCTTTGGCCTGTATCGAGGCCACCAGGCGCTCGGCCTCGGGCAAAGGTAGGCGGCTGATGCGGTCGATCTTCTCGGCAATGACCACCTCGCCGGGCTGTAGGTCGCCGATCATGCGCAGCAGCTCAGGCCGGTCGGCGCGTGCGCCGGATGCCTTCTCACGGTAGATGCCGGCGACGTAGTAGCCGGCGGCCTTCGCGGCCGTAGTGATCGCCTCTTGGCGTTCCAAGTCCTGCGCGTCGGTGCTGACGCGCAGATAGACCCGCGCCACCATCGGCGCGGCTACTGGCTTCGTCCTGCGCATACTTGCGGGCTCCTTTGGGCATACTCAAATGCACCCATCTTAAACTGGCAGCTAATGTACAAAAGTTGATAGAAGCACACAAGTTCAATTTTGCACTTCTGCCCCACTATTGCAAAACTGCTTGTTAGTAGCCGTTTTTTCTTACTGTTTATAGATTCAATAATTTTTGAAACGAAAAATTGGGACTAAACATTTCGGTTTCGTTTTCTGTCGATTCGTCCTGCGTATCTTTTGCATAAACAAACATTTGTTGTTCGTAGTTTTCGATGGCATTTTCAATACTTGTAAATTCTCCGTTTGTAAGGTTTTCAGACAATATCAAAGCATCCAATAATCCCGTATTTACACCCTGTCCTGCAAAAGGCGACATCAAATGAGCAGCATCGCCAATCATTGTTATGGGTAATGGACGGTTACTTTTCCAATCATTGTTCAAAGGAAATTTCCTTGTGGGCAAGCATTGAAATGTTGATACCGAACGTATTAATTGTTTGTAAACTTCACTCCATTTGGAAAATCTTTTCAATAAAAAATCGGCAACGCTGTTTCTGTCCTGAAAATCTAAGGGAATTTTATTTTTCCATTCATCGGGCGTTTTAAAACTAATTCCTAAATACAATGCACCATTATTATTGGGATTGGCAAACAATAAAATGCCCTGATGTCCCGCCATTAATCGGTTGCCGTTGCATAGCTGAAAAAATCCGGGACAGTTTATTTCCGGTTGAAGAATATCAGCTTGGATGTTGAAAGTACCGGTTTCTTCAACTTGCGTGTCGGTAACAAAGCTCCTTATTTTCGACATTCCACCATTGGCAAGAATAACCAAATCTGCTGTTTCACTCGGTTTATTCTCAAAAGTTAGTGTCCACTTCTTCTTACCAGGTTCAAGCATAACAAGTTTTCTATCCCAAATAACCGTGTCGTTTTCTAAACTATTCAACAAGATAGCCCTTAAGTCATTTCTGTTTATTTCAGGATTGTCAAATCGATTTTCGGGCTTTACATTTTTTGTGGATAAAATATTGCCTTTTTCATCAGCAATATTTACACCCATTGGTAAGGCTAAGTCATAATAAGTTTGTAACAATCCCGCTTTTTTCATTGCTTCCTGACCTGAACCTTTGTGTAGGTCAAGGGTTCCACCAAAAATTCTTGCCTCTCGGTCGTTGTCTCTTTCGTAAACTGAAACGTCTATGCCGTTTTGCTGTAATAATTTTGCCATAGTCAGTCCAACGGGTCCACCACCAATTATTGCAACGTTCTTATCACTAAGTAAATTCATTTGTTTGTCCGTATCTATTCGCATTGTCATTCAAAAATGGCACATAACAAGTGGCTATACGCCAAATGGCGTATATATCCACTATATCTTATTTTGCTAAACCTTTCATTATCAGTGACAAATCCGTTTTCAACCGTTTACCGTTCGTTTCTACTCTCTCAAAAGGATTTATATTCATAGTGCTTTTTGTTAAGTTTTGCTCAAATATACAAATCCTTTCTATATATCTAACAAATCCATCGGACTTTTTAATTGTTCCATTCCCTTGGTGGTAATATGTGTATAAACCTCAGTTGTTTTACTGCTTGAATGACCTAACAACGATTGAATATAACGTAAACTCGTACCATTCTCAAGCAAATGCGTTGCAAAGCTATGTCGTAAGGTATGTACAGTAACTTCCTTTTGAATCTTTGCTTTTAAAACAGCTGCTTTAAAAATGTTTTGAATACTTCGGCTTGAGTATGCGCCACCTTTTTGACCTTCAAATAAATAATCTTTTGGTTTATATTCCATAAAGTATGTTCTTAAAATAATTAATGTTTTCTCAGATAAAATGGTATAACGATCTCTTTTTCCTTTTGACTGTTCTATACGAATTTGCATGCGCTTGGAGTCAATGTCTTTTATTTTCAGGTTTATACATTCAGAAATGCGCAAACCTGCCGAATAAATAGTCATCAGAATAGCCTTGTGTTTCACGTTTTCAATAGCGCGTAGTACCCGAATGGTTTCTTCTTCACTCATCACAACAGGAAGTGTTTTTTCTTTTTTTGGTCTTTCGATGAAATATGTTTTCCGTTGTCCACCCAAAACACGTTCGTAATAAAACTGGCACTGTTGCAAAGTTAGCGATGAGGCAGCCTTTTGTCTTATTCAAAGGCCTTACATTTCAAAAACTCTGCTTACCAGGCGCATTTCGCCCAGGGGATCACCATAATAAAATGCTGAGGCCTGGCCTTTGCGTAGTGCACGCATCACCTCAATACCTTTGATGGTGGCGTAAGCCGTCTTCATGGATTTAAATCCCAGCGTGGCGCCGATTATCCGTTTCAGTTTGCCATGATCGCATTCAATCACGTTGTTCCGGTACTTAATCTGTCGGTGTTCAACGTCAGACGGGCACCGGCCTTCGCGTTTGAGCAGAGCAAGCGCGCGACCATAGGCGGGCGCTTTATCCGTGTTGATGAATCGCGGGATCTGCCACTTCTTCACGTTGTTGAGGATTTTACCCAGAAACCGGTATGCAGCTTTGCTGTTACGACGGGAGGAGAGATAAAAATCGACAGTGCGGCCCCGGCTGTCGACGGCCCGGTACAGATACGCCCAGCGGCCATTGACCTTCACGTAGGTTTCATCCATGTGCCACGGGCAAAGATCGGAAGGGTTACGCCAGTACCAGCGCAGCCGTTTTTCCATTTCAGGCGCATAACGCTGAACCCAGCGGTAAATCGTGGAGTGATCGACATTCACTCCGCGTTCAGCCAGCATCTCCTGCAGCTCACGGTAACTGATGCCGTATTTGCAGTACCAGCGTACGGCCCACAGAATGATGTCACGCTGAAAATGCCGGCCTTTGAATGGGTTCATGTGCAGCTCCATCAGCAAAAGGGGATGATAAGTTTATCACCACCGACTATTTGCAACAGTGCCGATAAAAATATATCATCATGAACAATAAAACTGTCTGCTTACATAAACAGTAATACAAGGGGTGTTATGAGCCATATTCAACGGGAAACGTCTTGCTCGAGGCCGCGATTAAATTCCAACCTGGATGCTGATTTATATGGGTATAGATGGGCTCGCGATAATGTCGGGCAATCAGGTGCGACAATCTATCGATTGTATGGGAAGCCCGATGCGCCAGAGTTGTTTCTGAAACATGGCAAAGGTAGCGTTGCCAATGATGTTACAGATGAGATGGTCAGACTAAACTGGCTGACGGCATTTATGCCTCTTCCGACCATCAAGCATTTTATCCGTACTCCTGATGATGCATGGTTACTCACCACTGCGATCCCCGGGAAAACAGCATTCCAGGTATTAGAAGAATATCCTGATTCAGGTGAAAATATTGTTGATGCGCTGGCAGCGTTCCTGCGCCGGTTGCATTCGATTCCTGTTTGTAATTGTCCTTTTAACAGCGATCGCGCATTTCGTCTCGCTCAGGCGCAATCACGAATGAATAACGGTTTGGTTGATGCGAGTGATTTTGATGACGAGCGTAATGGCTGGCCTGTTGAACAAGTCTGGAAAGAAATGCATAAGCTTTTGCCATTCTCACCGGATTCAGTCGTCACTCATGGTGATTTCTCACTTGATAACCTTATTTTTGACGAGGGGAAATTAATAGGTTGTATTGATGTTGGACGAGTCGGAATCGCAGACCGATACCAGGATCTTGCCATCCTATGGAACTGCCTCGGTGAGTTTTCTCCTTCATTACAGAAACGGCTTTTTCAAAAATATGGTATTGATAATCCTGATATGAATAAATTGCAGTTTCATTTGATGCTCGATGAGTTTTTCTAATCAGAATTGGTTAATTGGTTGTAACACTGGCAGAGCATTACGCTGACTTGACGGGACGGCGCTTCCCTACCCTCATGGCCGCCTCCCAGGAATCGACCCAGGTGCTTATCGTGGACATAATCCTTTACTCATAAATTTATCTTATTCCATTATTGTACCTGTCACGCAAAACTTGCAGAAAAGCCATAAACGCAGGAGAATCCTGTCGGCGGTGAGGATAATAAATATGGTAGCCGTCAAAATATGGACACCACTCGGTCAGAACAGCAATCAGCTTGCCGCTTTTGATATATCCATCTGCAACATACTCGGGAATATAGGCAATCCCCAGCCCGTCTAATGCTGCATCGAGCTGATGAATCGTGCTGTTCGCAATATATTGCCCTTTGACTTTCAGACTGAATTTCTGAGCATCTTTCTCGAATTCCCAGGCGTACAATCCACTCGTATCAGAATAGCGGACGTTAATGCAGTTGTGGTTCAAAAGATCCTGCGGCTTCCTGGGCTTAGCATAACGCTTAAAATGGCACTGTTGCAAAGTTAGCGATGAGGCAGCCTTTTGTCTTATTCAAAGGCCTTACATTTCAAAAACTCTGCTTACCAGGCGCATTTCGCCCAGGGGATCACCATAATAAAATGCTGAGGCCTGGC
>NZ_VPCP01000127.1:0-5552 GCF_013418145.1 Acinetobacter sp. YH12201
AAATGGCTATTCTACGTTTGATTGGTTTTGGAAAAAAAGAAGAATTTAAGAAAGTGCTAGCAATTTTAAGAAAGAAAAAGCCTGATAGGACAAGGATCCTATGAAATTTGTCGTGTACAGAGAAAAATAACAATTTATTACCCTATGATTTCAAATCTAAAGTTTTGATTCTACAAATAATTTTAGAGATTGATTCATGTATTCAAAATCTTTCCTTATAGATTTCAAATTATTACGCATCATAGGTACAAGTAGACCACTAAATGTCTCAGAATGTACGAGACAAGTGCTGCCATCTTCTTGGGAGCAAAGTTTAAAATGATGCTCACCATCTAAAAGACCAGGGATTAGAAAGTGACCTAGCCAGCTTAAAGACTGAGCATTTTTAACTTCCAATAGTGTAGGCTTAAATTCCATTGCTTTTTGCTTAGTTGGGTGAATCCTAATCTTTAGTTTTTCACCTATGTTTAACTTTCCTTCAACTTTACGGATAAAGGGATTCCAACTCTCATACGATTTAAAATCAGTCAGTACCTGCCAAACTTGCTCCGGTGTCGCATGAATATCAATATGTGTAGTTATCTTTAAAGAAAGCATAATTTACCTCGGGTATCTAGAATGGCGATTCTCTGCTTATAAGCATAATTTAGTAGGGTTATTTTTTGCTGACAGTAATCCTCTTTATGGCAGACACATTTTCAAATGTCTCATCAGGTGACAATTTCTTTAAAAGTCTTTCTGTGCTGTAACCCCATGAAACTGCACCGAAAGCAATTCCTACCGATCTAGCTGCCTCATAATCGGTAATCTGATCACCTATATAGATAGTTTCTGAGGGTTTATAGCCTGCTTTTTTTAAAAGCTGCTTTAACCTAGATGCTTTTCCAAAAAAAGATGCACCGCATTCAAAGTAATTAAAGTATCGACAGCTTGAACCAAGAATACGGGTCACATTTTCGTATCCATTTGAAGAAACCAGGCCCACTGTAATTCCATGTTCATTAAGGTGGGCAAGCATTTCATCGGTATGGTCGAATAGAGGAATCTTTGAAGGATTTACCTTCATGAGTTTTATAAAATTCTGAGTAATCGCAGGTAGTTTCCATACTGGTATTCCAAGAGTTTTCATTAGCTCTCGGGAAGGTATTTCTCTAAAAGATTCCACTTCATCTAAATGAATCTTCTTGAAAGAGTGCATGTCAGCCAGATGATTTATAGTTGAAACAAAGAAAGGAAATGAATCTGCTAAGGTTCCATCAAAATCGAAAATAACCAACTTATATAGTGTAGTTGGATAAGTTTGTGATAATACCATTTACTCTACTTTCTCTATATAAAATATTTTGAAATCATAAACTTAATGACTACCCCATATTATGGGATAGCCACACTACTTTGATTATTTGAATAGAGGTAAGCATGTACTAAGCACAACGCATCAAAGCTGCTACTGCTTTTTCTAAAAATTGCAAAGTGGTAGGTTTGAGCCAGGTTCCCTCGGCAAGACTTGGTTCATTTTGCATGGCATTGCGAATCTTCGCATGTGTCGCCGGATTTTTGCCTGCGTAACCCTGTAACATGGAGAGCCATTGCTGTGCTAAACATTTTGCTTGTTCACTGTCAGGTTCAATCCCAGCACGAATGGCCTTCTCCAATCCAATCAATAACTGGGGCCAATTTTTCATCTCACGTACATAATGTTGCTTCATAAAAGCAAATTCCTGCTCGGATAAATAACGTGCAAAAACGTTCAGCTTACTCTCGGCAAATGCTTCAAGTAGAAACTCAACCACTTCCGGACGCACACCCAATTTTTCCTGAAATGCCGATTCAGCTGAATGCATGCTATTCAATTTAGCCAACCATTCAGGATTAGCAGCCGTATTCTGTTCGAGGGTCAGCATCCAGCGTGAAGCCAGGTTTTGGGCAGTTTCACTACTAGAAGATTCTCCGGCCTTAAAGAGTGCATTGGCTTCGATGACAAGCGCTTCCCATTCTTTTTGTTGTTTACTATCTGCCTGTAAAAAAGTCAGATCTGCAAGTTCCTCTTTTGTAAAATATTGTTCGTACATAGACATAAGCTCCAATGTTTTTAGCCAATTGTCCAGTTCCAGCTCTTCACCATTCATCAGTTGATTTTTGAGACTGCTCAAACGATAGCGCAGTTGAGTCTGCTTAATGATCATCTGATCGATTGCCTGAATCTGCCGATCAATTAATGGGGCGAGTGCCAGGTTTGGACTATTAAGAACCGCGCCAATTTCTGCCAATGTCATTCCAAGCCCTCGCAATGCCTGAATTTGGTATAAGCGAGTAATATCTTGACGACTGTAAAGTCGGTAACTGGCGTCGGAGCGGGCCGAAGGCTGAAGTAAACCGATATCGTCATAGTGATGAAGGGTGCGAATAGTTAACCCTGTCCGCTTAGCCAGTTCACCGACTTGTAATAACATCTTTTGACTCCTTTATTCCTTAGGCGTGTCTTATGCTAGAGGCTAACGTTACGTGAGGGTCAAGTATCTAAGCTATAAAAAATATTTATGGTAAATAATTTACATTTTTGATGTTTTATTTATTTAGGTAGTAAAATTTTTTATATTCCATACATTTCCATCTTCCATTTAACATAATGGCTGTTATACGAATTGAATTTGTTAGAACCCATTCAAAATGTCTATATTCTCACCAATAAAAATGTCTAGTTTATGATGGTTTAGCCATCATGGACTGGATATGAAATATAGATGCTGATCACTATGTCTGACAAAGAAATTCAACGTCTTGCTGTTCTGCAAGACGTTCGAGATCAACGTATTACACAAGTCCGTGCTGCTGAAATTCTCAATCTTTCAACCCGTCAAATTACCCGGTTATTACAAAAGCTCAATCAAGATGGTGTCTCAGGTATGGCGCATGCCAGTCGTGGTCAACCAGGTCATCGTCGCCATGATGACTTGTTAAAATCAAAGTGCCTTTCCATTATTTCTGAACATCTGCTGGGATTTGGACCCACCTTGGCCCATGAGAAGCTCAGCAGCATATTTGACCTGAATATCCCGGTAGAAACGCTTCGGCGCTGGATGACGGCCAATGGGCTCTGGATTCCACGATCCAAGCGTCTTAAACGCCCATATCAGCCTCGATATAACCGTGATTGCTTCGGTGAGCTGATCCAGATTGATGGCTCATATCATGACTGGTTCGAAGGACGCGCTGCTAAGTGCTGTTTATTGGTGTATATCGATGATGCCACTGGAAAGCTGTTGCATCTGCGCTTCTGTGAGGCGGAAACGACCTTCGACTATATGCTTTCAACCCGAGCCTACATTGAACAATACGGTAAGCCTCTGGCCTTTTATAGCGATAAACATTCGGTATTCCGAGTGAACCAGAAATCGAGCCAGGACAGCAAGATCACGCAATTTGGCCGGATTCTGAATGTGAACCGTACCGGGTTTGTCGGAGACTTTTTTATTTAAGTTAGGCCACCTGACCTAACGGGTTAATCTTATCATAGTACATTGCTTCAAACTCAAAAGGCGATACATAACCCAATGCACTGTGTACACGCTTTTTATTGAACCAATCTACCCAATTTAATGTCGCAAGTTGTACATCCGCTAAACCTTGCCAATCTGCTTTTAAATATTCAATCACCTCTGTTTTGTATAAGCCATTCACTGTTTCAGCCAAAGCATTATCGTATGAATCACCAGTTGTACCGACTGATGCTCGTAAATTTGCTGCTTCTAAACGATTGGTATAGCGAATGGAAAGATATTGAACACCTCTATCGGAATGATGAATCACATTCTTTGGCATACCTCGATCATGCAATGCTTGCTCCAGTGCATCAAGCACCATATCTGTATTCATACGCGTTGATACTTTCCACCCAACAATTGCTCGTGAGAACACATCAATAATAAAGGCGGTATAGACCCAGCCTGAATTTGTTTGAATATAGGGGTGAGTAGACCAAGGGAATCTCACCCTTAGCCCCTCGCAGAACCGGACATGAACCTCTCAGCTCATCCGGCTCCCATTATCCAACCGATGGTAAACATCCCATTTTCCAGTGCACAAAGGCATTTGGAAAATCACGCGCAAGTCGCCCTAAGGCATATCTAGCCCGTCTTTTATGACGGGCAAAGTTTTTATACTTACGCCTCATCCAGCGTATAAGATAAGCATTCATGTGTTGCCAGATCGCTGACATCGCTGAACCATAGAAACGACCATAGTACTGCTGCCAACCTTGAAGAATTGGATTGAATATTGCTGCTAAATCACTTAACTCTCGATCACACATCAAATGTAAATGCCATTTCCGAATAGTCTGCCGCATTGCTTTTAGAGCATCACGACTGACTGCCGGAGAAAAATTCACATAAACCCTTTGATATTTGTCTACAGCCTTTCTGGGCCTAAACGTGTATCCGAGAAAAGTAAATTGAACATCGGGATATGCTTTACGACGATTAATATCTTAGCAATAAACAATCTTTGTCTTATCTGGATGCAATTCGAGCCCACATTCACGAAATCGTGCACCAATTTTTTGTCAAACAAGTTTGGCTTGAGATAAACTTCGGCAATGAATCACACCATCATCTACATAACGACAGAACCGTACACTTTGAAGATGTTTAGTGATCCACATATCAAAAGCATAATGCATAAATAAGTTCGCCAATACAGGACTTACAACACCACCTTGCGGAGTGCCACATTTCCTTTCTAAAAGCGGACCATCTAGATTTTGCATGGGTGCTTTTAACCAGCGTTCTACGTATAGAAGAATCCATGGGATTTCGCAGTGTTTCTTGAGTGCACGCATTAGTAAATCATGGTCGATGTTATCAAAGAGACCCTTGATATCAAACTCCACAACCCAGTCATACTCCCAACTTCGTCGCCTCACCATAGCTATCGCATCATGGGCAGAACGCCCTGGACGATAGCCATAAGAGTTTGGATGAAATAGAGGATCAATCTGTGGCTCCAACAAGAGCTTGACAGCCGTCTGTGCTACTCGATCCGCTACTGTCGGAATACCCAACATACGTACGCCACCTGATTTCTTTGGAATCGGAACACCCTTGACTGGCGGTGGAAAATAACTGCCTGAACAAAGTCGATTCCATAGCTTATACAGGTTACCTTTTAAATGGTTTTCGAATTGCTCAATAGATTCATGGTCAACGCCTGAGGTGCCACCGTTCTCTTTGACTTTTTTGAATGCCTCCCAAATTAACGCTTTAGGAATGTTAAATGGTTTGGTCATAAAGCCTTGTTCCTCCTGCTTGTGCAGTTGACAAGACCGCAGACCTGGATAATGCAGCCCCTTCGCTCCATTACCATTACAGTAACTTCAACACTACTACGAGCTGCTCCGCCCCTTGGTGACGCATTGCTATTGTCGGCCTTGCCTTTTGAGCTTGTGCCTTTCGCTTGACATCGCCACCGAAGGTTCCCGCAGTTCAACGTAAGAGCCTGAATTAGGATCGCGCTGCCTCTACGCCGGACACCGAATGGCCCGTAAGCAGGTA
>NZ_VPCP01000128.1:0-5202 GCF_013418145.1 Acinetobacter sp. YH12201
ATCAAGTCTCAAAATGATAAGTCTTCGTTAATCCGTGTTTTAAATCATCAAATAAGCATCATAGATCGAGCTTTGCCTGCTTCTGCGTGTCCGTTTTAGGGATTGGCATGCGTTGCATGTGGAGGGAATAAGTGTCACTGGTGCAACGTAGCGATAGTCGAAAGGCTAAACCGCTACAGGGGAATCTCACAAAAGCGGAGCGTTAAGAGTAGCTGTATAGGTTGGTTAAGTTGCATGTTGGGGAAACCCTCGCAGAGATACCGCCATACTTCGACAGGGAGCGCGTGGGAGAAGGTGCAAGACCTTTAGTCCTTGTCTGCATAGTCTGCAAAGCTATGTGCGGATACGACCGATATACGTGGCTCCGAAGCCAAAAGAATATGCGGTAAATCGGCAATACTTAAAGGATGTGTCATTTTTTTAAATGACCGCCTTTAGGGAGAGTATTGCCGAAACTCTCTCAACCGTTCACCAAAGCCAAAGCACGAAGTGCGACGCTTGGGTAACGAGTTGAGAAGTTGAGAGCATGTGCTTTTGCTTTTATAGGTTTTTATATTTTTATAGAAGAGCTTTTGAGAAGCTTGTTCTGCTTAGGCTATTATTAAAATCCAATTCTGTTTGTATTAATAATAATGTTATTAGAATATTTTCCTCTGACATCATCGCAAACAGTTGTATAGCTATAATATTCATAGGTTTTTAGAGTACCAATAATATAGCCTCTTTGAAAAATAGGTTCCCATTGATTAGTAAATGGGCTCAAGAAAAGACCTTGTGAACATTCAATCGCTAAATTATTTTTCACTACATTATTTTTAGGATTTGAGTGAACTTCTTTTATAGAAAAATATCTAATATCATTATTATTTGGTGCTGTTTTGATTGAATTTTTGTCTACATATATTTTAGAAATCTCACCTTTATCTTTGTTTGTGATGAATACATTAGCAAGTTCCCATTTAGGTGCTGCATGAGAGAGAATTGGTAAAGATAGACAGAGTCCTAAGATAAACTTTTTCATTAATTGTCCTATGAAATCTCATAATGATTTGTTAAATCATAACTTAATTTATTGCTGATCTAGCTTAGCTTATAATTAATTTGAATTATTTTTACGTTGTTTGAGAACTTCTAATCCTAAATCCTTCCAAATTTGCCATTTCATATCATTTGGGTCTATTTCAGCAGTTTTAAGCAGAATTCCAAGTAATTCGGCTGGGTCACGCTGATCAAGGTTAGCAATTTCAAAAAGTGCGCCTAATTGAATGAGATGACGTGTACGAGCTTTTCGTTCAGCTTCCTTTTCTGCATTCAGTAATTTTCTAACTGCTATCTTCTGTTTATTCGCTCGATCTATGGCTTTTTCAGCTTTGATCAAGGCATTCAATTTTTTCTCTTGGTCGGGAGTACGGTATTGGATTTGAGCTAATTCTAATAAAAGCTTTTGTGCATCACTGGGATTCTTTAAAGCAGAAATGTAGGTAATTTTTTCAGACAGCCAATCATTATTCATATTCAATTCCTTAATTCATATACCGCAAAAGCACAGGCTCAATACTCAAAGAACGATAACAAAATAATTACGTCCAAGGTACGCAATTTTGTTAAAGTCGTTCTAGAGATTGTCGCCTGTACTTCCATCAAAAAATTGATGGCGCGCTTAGACGTTTCTCAATTTCATTGAGAAACCTAAGCACGTTAGGGACTTCATCCCTAAAACCCTGAAACTTCTTTTTTTCGTTCAATTGAAAATTGAATGAAAAAAAGAAGTACCAAAGCTAGGAGCAACAGCATGCAACTAAAACAGGTATTGGGAAAAATCAAAGATATTAGTTTTGGCGTGATCGCAGCACCGCTAATTATCATCATTATGATGTGGGCTTCGATACTTGATCAAAGAGCGTTTAAAAAAGAACGTAACCGAAAAAAGGAACAGGATAAGACCTAATGGCGATTGCTCGTTTAAGTGTCAAAGTCGGTAAGGCAGGTAAAGCAGCACCGCATGCCGAATATATTGATCGGGATGAAGAAAAAAAGCTGAAACAAGAACAGGCAGAAACCGACCTTGAACATAGTGCCTATGGGAATATGCCGAAATGGGCTGAACATAATCCGATTACCTTTTGGGAAGCAGCCGACCTTTACGAGCGCAAAAATGGCAGTACCTATCGAGAATATGAAATTGCCCTGCCTAGAGAGATGAATGCCAAACAACGTCTAGAACTGGTTGAGGAGTTCATTCAGTCCGAGATCGGCTCAAAATATCCATATCAGTTTGCGATTCATAACCCTAAAGCAATGGACGGCAACGATCAGCCCCACGTGCATCTCATGTTTAATGAACGTCTGCAAGATGGAATCGAACGAGATCCAGAGCAATATTTCAAACGCTATAACAGCAAAAATCCTGAACGTGGCGGAGCTAAAAAAGACAATACAGGCAAGAGTTACCAGGAACGAAAAATTGATATTAAAGACCTACGCCAAAGATGGGCGGATTTATGCAACAGCCATTTAGAAAAACATCAAATTGATAGCCGTATTGATATGCGAAGCTACAAAGAGCAAGGCATAGAGAAAGAACCCGAAAAGAAACTGTTACCAAGCCAAGCCAAAGACCCTGAAATTAGGGAAGCCCTACAACAATCACGTACAGCCTATAAAGAGCTTGAGCGACTAGACTTAGGCGACCCGAAACAAGACCTGAAAGACCTCAAAAACAGCCCAATTTCAGACAAAGAAATTAAACAGGGTATTGAGAGCTTTAAGGCTGATTTTGACAGCTTTAAACAGCTTGCTTTGGAACAGTACAAACAACAGCAGAAATTAGAAAGAGAGCAACAGAAAACAATGAAGTTTAGAGGGATGAGCCGATGACACCTGATGAAAAAAAGCTATATGCACTAATGGCAGTTGCAGAACAACAGCAGAACCTCGTCAATCAGGCCGTTAAAGAGCTTCAAATCACGAAAGAACACATTCAAAGCACTATTGCTGGGCAGACCCACCATACTGTATCAAAATCGCTAAATACGGGCTTACAGGAGGGTACAGCGGAGCTTATTAAGACCGCTAAAGCACTTGGACGCTTGAATAATTCAATTGAATCAGCCCGTGATCAGTTGTCATGGAAGCTCATTACCATTGTTCTAGGCATCTTTGCCATTCTGATGCTTGGTATCATTTGGCTGTTTAGTGTTTATATCAAACCTTTAGGCAATATCCCGCAGATCGAGAGCCTGAGACAGCAAGGCATCCAGTTTGATATTGGAAGTTGTAAAGTTGATGGAGAATCTAAACCGTGTGTCCGAGTGATGAAAAAGCAGTGCGGATATGGAAAAAATGGCGATTTTTGTGTCATAGACCCAAAATAATAAGAATATTTCTTATGCTAAAAGAAAATTCTTACTTAATTTCAATTCTACGAGAGGAAAAGGGGTAATCATGCCATTGATTGAATATTACGGCTTGTTATTTGAATGGCATGACCAAAAAATGGATTTAGTCTACAGAGGGCGTGAAATTACGTTCGAAGAAGTCTGTAGTATTTTCCTTGATCCTGCATTGATGTCTTTTGATGATGTAGGACACTATGACGAACAACGACTAATATCAGTCGGTTTAAGCAATCGTGGTAGACTATTAACAGTGGTTTGGGTTGAACGTGGAGATGTTGCGAGAATAATCACTGCATTTGAACCATCACATCACCAAAAGCGGAGGTACAGCAATGCAAAATGAATTAGAACGCTATAAAAATTTTGATCCTACCAATGCCCCATTGGTTAAACCTAGTTTTGTGAAAAAATTACAGGAACGTCACGCCATCGCTCAAGCAAAGGCTTTTGATGCTGATGTGGTGACATGGTTAGGTTCACAAGATAATGAAACAAAACAACATATTAACGATATGGTTCGCCATATTATGGCATTGAAACGTACTTAATTAGGTATGACCTCCCTTTTTTGTTTTAATGTTTGATTGATTAATTAGAAAGCTCATTTGGTATTCATACCAAATGAGCTTTTACTTTATAATTTTTGAAGGATACGCCGTGGTTAAGGAAGTTGTTATGTTGAAACATTCAAGTTTGGAAAGAAAAGAGTTCAAGCATGAAGAACTTGCACTAATAAAAAAACTTGATTTCAACGATATTGAGATTATTAAGCCTGATAATCTTGGACAAATCTTAATTTGGACTTCTAAACTTGCTGAATATCATCATGCTCAATTTGTTGAATTTAGTCATAAGTTAGATATTGTTGATGAAATAGAAGAGCGAGAAGAGATTAACAATAAGATTAATTTTTATAGAAAAAGTAGAGTTTTAGAGAATCATATCAAGGATTTCTATCTAAAAAAGCTATTGGATCAAGGAGAAGCGACAGTAAAGGGATATATCAAACATCCGATTAAACAGGATACAAATTACGCTGTAATTTCTTATCACGGATATCATTTTGTTAGTTTTGCTACTCCAGAGATTATTGAAAAATTTCCCTTACATTTTATTGATTTTGTACAAAGTGAAACACCAAAGACATTAGCAGATATACACTCTGATGAAGCTGTACTGCTATCAACGGTTAAGAGTTTTATAACGCCCTTTAAAGAACAATATAAAAAAATAAAGAGTAAAAATAAGGAGATCAAAGAACACAATACGGTCGTACATAAAATTTATATAAAAATTAAAAATAAAGAAGCAACTTTGCAAAAGCCAACAGATTCAAAGCCTAAAGAATCTAGCCCCAAATCTGATGAAAAGATTACTTTACCAGTAAAAATGAAGCAGGTAGCTATTCAGCAAAATATAGCTTCACAAGAAAAGTCAATTACTGTGATTAAGAAGCGAAAATTTGCTTTAAATAAGGATAAGTAAATTTGTAATTGTAAATTATAAAGAAAATCCCCCCTAAGCCTTGCAACTTAGAGGGGTTTTCCAGTAAATTCTACGGTACGCAGTTATTTGATGTTAACCCATCGAATAACGAAGATCATAAGGTTTGGCGACCGTTATGATTTCACCAAAGGCTGGTACCTGAACTCTATTTTCACAATAAACAGTGTTTAGATCAAGTCTCAAAATGATAAGTCTTCGTTAATCCGTGTTTTAAATCATCAAATAAGCATCATAGATCGAGCTTTGCCTGCTTCTGCGTGTCCGTTTTAGGGATTGGCATGCGTTGCATGTGGAGGGA
>NZ_VPCP01000129.1:0-5122 GCF_013418145.1 Acinetobacter sp. YH12201
TCGACTGTATTCTGCATCTCGTTGATGTTGTTGTATTTGCTCTTGCTTACGTAGCCGAGCGCGATACTCGATATAAGCAAAATAAGAGCTATCGAAGCTAAAACTATATTTGATGTAAAAAGGGTTTTTTTGATCTTGGCTGTTTCGGCTATTCCTTGGCTCATACTGTTCAATTGATCTGACTGGGCTTTTAACTGCTTGAGCTGCTGTGCCTGTTTGTTCAAAAGATTGGCTGTTTCTTTCGTTTGCTGTTGTAAAGACTGGGCTAAATTCTGGCTCTCGGTTTGGACTGAAATTAGGCTCAACTTGGCTTCTGCCATCTGATTGATAGCGTTCTCCGTTGTACGTTGCACGTTTATTTGCAAGTTTTTCAGACTTTGTTCTGCACTGTTCAGCAAGCTCTCTGTGCTCTGGTGAAACAACTCGATATTCGCCTGATGCTCTTGCATCATTTGCTTTTCTTGCTCGATCTTCAAAGTAAGATTTGATATTAAAGTCTGACTCATAAAATGCACCTTTTAGCCTTATCGCTTTGTCTGCACCATCTAATTTGAATGAAATATATTTTTCGCTTGGTTTTGCCTGACCAAGCTCTGAAATTGCCTCTAAAACGTCTTTTCTATTTCTAATAAAACCATGTTCAACACGTTGTTCTATATAGCTTCCGATTACTTCACGAATATCTTTCCTAGTTTTACCTGTTAAGCCTGCTCGTACTGCTGATTTGTCTTGAAAATGAATGTGATCAGGGGTTTGTGTATCACGCTTTAAAGCGGGATCATCAGGTCTTGACCATCCCTTTGAATAATTGAAGTAGTCCCGGAGAGGATCGAAATATTTCTCATGTCCTGGGGGCGCAATATTGAGGGCTTTTCCTGTATCCAATTCAACACGCGGCACTAAAAAATGCACATGCTTGGAGCCATCATCTTCTTCATGCAAAACGGCTGTGAAGTGATACTGGTTTGGCTTTAAGCCTGCAAAGGCATGCTTTTCAAATGCTTCTAAAACTTGGTCAATTTCATCATTAGTGGGGGCATCATCTTTCGACCACGCTATAACTCCGCTCGTATATTTCCATTCGTTTTGAATAGATTCAGCAATAGCAGTAAACGTCTGCGGATCTCCCCTCAAAACTTGAACATCAGGACGAGGGCGGTTGAGGTGATCAACTTCATCAATTAAATAACTTGCAGCTTTTGCAGGGTCGCCTTTTCCATGCTTAAGAAATTTAATGTACATCCACAGCCCTCCCTTTTTTCAAAGCTCTTTCTCTTGCACGGCTTACAGCTTCTGGGCTTCGTTCAATTTTCGGAAGCTGACCAAGCCAATGATGTAAGTCATTTTGCATTTGACTCAGGGCATGGAAACATTCAAGAAATGAAAACTTAGAAATAGCATTCGGGTCTTGTCTGAGAATATTTAAAGATTTGGCTAATTGGTTGAGGTTGTTCCCGATTCGACCAATTTGAAAAAGTAATGCTGGGTCTGCTTTTGGTGGTTGTTTGATTTGCTCTCGCTTTTTCTTTGGCTCAATTGAAACGTCCAAAGATTCGGCTGACACAGTTGGAAATTCGGACATAACTTTTTGACCAATCAAAGCATTCACGAACTCACTAAATTGCAGGTCATGATCATCTAAATATTTTTCTAATTGTTTGGCTTCTAACTCCGTTAAACGTAGACGTTTAACTTCGGTTTTTAATTCTTTCTTTGCCATGACATTTCCAAACATTGGATTCGTGGTTGGGGTCTTAGGGGTGAAACCCCTAACAAGCCCCCGTGACAGAAAATCAAAATTGCGTAGCAATGCTTGATTTTGTGGCTACGGGGTAGGCTTGCTCAATTTACGATAGCATTTTGTTTTCGTGCGTTCAATATTTGGTACAAATGTTGAAGTACAAAACAAAATGCTAGCTGTGAATTGGAGGTTGAGTCGTTGCAAGGTTATGGACAATCGCAAGCGAACAACAAAACTAATCTATGCACAAACACTATTGATAAGATGCGGAATAAATCAAAGATTTATTTCCACACTTACCAACAGGTTTGATGCACAGGTTTTGTCTTTGCCCACAACCGTTGCTAACTCCTTTAATAAGAGTTTTTTTAAAATTAAAGAAAAGAAAATCTCCCACAGGGCTATTATCTGATTTAGGCTTGCACTTTCCGCTTTTTCTTAATAAATATCGTATGAACTTTATAAAAAAGTCCAAGAAGCAAATTGGAATTTACTTACTTGTTTATCTAGTTATTTTAGTTATCTGTGGGGTATTCCAGTTCTTCGTTAATTGCCAAGCACAGTATTCTATTTGCCTTTTTGAAACAGATAACTTGAATACTATTGTTACAACGACTTCTTATGTATTAACACCACTAATCGCAATAATAGGTTTCCAATCTTGGCGAGAAGCGGAAAATTATAAAAACGCTCATAAAACTGTTGAAGCAATGCTTGATAGTACTAGAAATATTCAAAAAAAATGGCATCTTAGCCGCGAATATGGTGATCATAGTTTATTTCAAGATTACTACATTAAAGATGTCACAATGATCGATATAGATCAGTCAGCTATTGAGAGTTTTTTCCCTAAAGTTTTTAAAAAATCATATGAAATCTTTGAAGAATTTAATGAATTAAAACATCTAGCAGTTAAACTCTCTATATATCAAAAAGATAATTTAAGAAAGTTAAATCACGCCATTATCGTTGCAGAGAAAGAGTTATATACAACGTCCGAGGAGATTTGGAACTTCCATAATACCCTTGTAAGCAAAGCATTTAACTCCCCTCTATCAACCTTATCAGATGTTGAAATGAATCATCTTTGTCAAAAGTTTGATAGATACTGCAATCAAGTTATGGGGCATAAGGGGAACGATGAAAGAATTAACTATTCAGAAAGAATTGATGACTATATTTTTAATATCTCAACGGAAATAGAGAATATTGGAAAAGATCTTTAGCTTTCATGTTGTTTAAACCAATTTCGGAGTGTTCTGGTAGTAACACCAACTTGCATACTAATTTCAGTAGAGCTAGCACCCTTCTTTTTTAAGTTCAGGGCTAATATTCTTTTTTCATCATACTTCTGCGATCTAGCATATCCACCATTAGAGGAATTACTTTTAATTCCTCCTAATCGCCCTTTTCGACTCTGGCGATCTATAAATTCCTGATAGCAATAAGCATCTTTTTTCCAACAATAACGGCTTATGCTCTTTGCAATGCCTTTAATCTCGTTGTATTCCATTGACTCAGTCATGCCTTCATTGAGCTTCAAACAATGATCAATTACGCCTTGCAACCAAACGTTGTAAGCCTTACCTCGATATTTCCTGATCTCAACATACGCCCAATGACGTGCAGTATGGAAAATGTAGCAATTACGTCCAAGCCCTACTGCTTCGTCTTGTTTTGGAACTTTTTTGGCTTCGTTCCAATCAATATCTAATTTTGAACTGAGTTCATTCAACGAATATGGGCTTTTTCTTATGCTGTACGTGCGCCATTGCTCGTGCATGGGATTTTTACTGATTAATCCTGAGTATCCAACATCAGCATTAAAAAGCTCGCGTAAACGCAAATAAACGGCATTTGCGAGCATGATTGGCTTCTGTCTGCTTGCATCAGTTGTATAAATTGGAGTTTTTAGCTCGAAAAATGCGTGTAATCGTCCATTTTGAGGATTTTCAGCAACAAAATTCGGCATCGGTACGCCATCAAGCGAATATAAAATTTCACTCAGGGCTGATTCATAGTCGAGATCAAGCACAAAGTAATACTGATAAAACGGACTATTTGGCTGAATGTACTTGAATGCCAGTGCTGTATCTCTCGGACGTATTTTTAGACCTGTGCTCAGATCATCCGTACAGTATGGCTTGGTCGGTAAGTTGCCGATAAAGCTAGGAAATAGCTCAATTTGAGACTGTATTTTATTCATTTATAACAGTAACCGCTTGCAAAGCTTGCAAACACTGCTAAAATTAAGACAGATTCAGGTGTTTTAATTTTAGTGTTTTCAAGCATTTATATTAAAATTCCGAGAAAGAACAGGTCTGCCAACCTGTTTTTTTTCGTCTATTGAAAATATTACATCTTTTTGAATGTGTGTCAAATAACTGATTTTAAAAACAAAATAGTGCGACATAGTGTCGCAATGGTTATCTAAGATTCTGTTAAATATCAAGTACAACCGATTTTTAACTTGTGCCAATTTTGTGATGCTTTTTTTTCGAGTACAGCATTGCAAATGCAATGCTACGCAGAAAAAGAAAGCATCAAAATGGACTTGGTGAATCATAGCCACGATCATTTTTACGTTCTTGCGCTCGTTGCAGCTCTCTTCGCTGATCCAGTTGATCTAAAGCCGAGAAGAGATCTGTTGGATTAATTCCGCTAATTTTTGTTGATATTGCTCTACTGAAGTCATTCTCTTGATTATTTGCTCTGTCATCGGCTTCAATTGCTGTTCTATCTCGGCTTGGACCAAATTCGGCAAGGTATTCACTATTAAAGTTTTGACTTGGCTTTCTATCTGTAAGTTCTGCACTAAATCGCTCAAACGTGTTTGTAGCTGTACTTTCAAGTTCTCTTGAATGGTTTGTGAAAAATTTGCTGAGATAGTTTGTTCTGATAGATTCCGCACGATCTGCTGATATTTCTGTACGATCTTCACTGCTTCGCTGTGCTTCTCGTTTAAAGTGTTCGTGTAACTCTTTAACTGCTCGATAGTCGCTGATTGCTGTTGAATGAGTTGCAATGCTTTCTCTTGCTCTTGCTGTTGTTGCTTCAATTGATTCTGCTGTTCTTCGATAATTTTCAATAACTGTACTTCGAGATTCATTTAACGCACCTCTTTCACGATCATTAGCGGTTGTTTCGTATCTCGTGTTTCGTATGAACTGTTCATATAATTCGGGTCTATTTGGGCGCACAGCTTGCCATCGCATGTCGTTATCATCAGGCTTCCACCCCGTGATTTTAGATAATCGACTGTATTCTGCATCTCGTTGATGTTGTTGTATTTGCTCTTGCTTACGTAGCCGAGCGCGATACTCGATATAAGCAAAATAAGAGCTATCGAAGCTAAAACTATATTTGATGTAAAAAGGGTTT
>NZ_VPCP01000130.1:0-5117 GCF_013418145.1 Acinetobacter sp. YH12201
CTTTGTGCACTGGAAAATGGGATGTTTACCATCGGTTGGATAATGGGAGCCGGATGAGCTGAGAGGTTCATGTCCGGTTCTGCGAGGGGCTAAGGGTGAAATTCCCTTGGTCTACTCACCCCTATATTCAAACTCATTCAGGCAGGCTGGGTATATACCGCATTTGTTATTGATGTGTTCTCACGAGCAATTGTTGGCTGGAAAGTATCTACACGGATGAATACAGATATGGTGCTCGATGCATTGGAGCAAGCATTGCACGATCGAGGCATGCCAAAGAATGTGATTCATCATTCCGATAGAGGTGTTCAATATCTTTCTATTCGCTATACCAATCGTTTAGAAGCTGCAAATTTACGAGCATCAGTCGGTACAACTGGTGATTCATACGATAATGCTTTGGCTGAAACGGTGAATGGCTTATACAAAACAGAGGTGATTGAATATTTAAAAGCAGATTGGCAAGGTTTAGCAGATGTACAACTTGCGACACTAAACTGGGTAGATTGGTTCAATAAAAAGCGTGTACACAGTGCACTGGGTTATGTATCGCCTTTTGAGTTTGAAGCAATGTACTATGATAAGATTAACCCGTTAGGTCAGGTGGCCTAACTTAAATAAAAAAGTCTCCGACAAACCCGGTACGGTTCAGTTTCTACGTATGAATGCCGGATATAACCGCAGTGCTTCTTTCTATGGACCTGATTATGACTATCGCTATGTCCGAGGCGAATGGATTATACGCTTCTAGGCAAGCTTAAATAAAAGTTTGCATGATAAAAGGATTACGATTTTATTGGAGGTTGAGTCATGTTAATTTCTTTTCAAAACAGCTGCCTTGAATCAATAGGCCTTGTTAATGACTCTAGACCTGTTTGCGCCTGAACCTCATGCCAATCTGTTGCCCTATGATGGTATTGTGCAAGACTATGGCCTGATTTTAACGCCTCAGCAGAGCGAACAATATTTGCAGTATTTTTTAGCTCATCTGGCTTGGCAACATGATGAAGTACTATTGTATGGAAAACACTATAAAACTGCACGCAAAGTGGCCTGGTATGGCGATGAAAATTACCCATATCATTATTCCGGCACATTCAAGCAAGCCCATGTCTGGACACCCGGATTATTCCGTTTAAAGCAGCATATCGAAAATTTGGTTGGCCATGCGTTTAATTCCTGTCTTGCCAATTTGTATGAAGATGGCACTCAAGCCATGGGCTGGCATAGTGATGATGAGTCTACGTTGCAATCCAATATAGGTCAGGAAACCGTGATTGCCTCCTTAAGTTTTGGGGCAACCCGGAAATTCAGTTTTAAGCACAAGCAAAAGCCAGACAAAGTTGATGTGCTGTTACAGAGCGGTCAGCTGATTGTGATGCGTGGCAAGACTCAGCGGTACTGGAAGCATACTTTAAGGAAATCGGTGAGAATTATTGAGCCACGGGTGAATCTGACTTTCCGTTATTTTTATCCGCATGAGAAGCAATAGAATATTGGAAATAAGCGCATAAAAAAGCCCATCCTGTGATGAGCTTTTTTAATTTGGGGAGAGTTTTAACATGGCATCACGTTATCATGGAACACTGGATGCTGAAGAACAATAATCATACTATGAGAATGTAATGATAAATTCAACATTTTTTAGATTAAAATGTATTGCTGTTCCTCAAGTTAAAATATGTCTTCCTGATGGGTCAAGGTCATAAATTTCTTTTCGATTAAACTTGCATTGTCGCGTAATATTTCGATCAACTTCTGGAAATTGGTAAATTCAAAGCGGTTTTTCGAGCCTAACAGGGTCAAGGCCAAAGGCGGTTCCTTAGCAGAAAATTTCACTGGAATAGAAAGACTGGCCAGATTGGGATCGACTTCTCCACTCGAGAAATAATAGCCCTGTTTTTTAATCTGTTTCATTTGCAACAGAAATTCTTCTTCGCTATGTGCAAAGCCAACTTCAGACAGTTCAGTCACAAAGCGCCGATAATAATCCAAAACGCGCTGTTTGGGTAAATGTGCCAAAATCACCTTGGCAGAAGAACCTTTATAGATTGGGCGAGGACAACCACGACCATAAATCAGCGTGGTCAGGTCTTTATATAGTTCGTGATGAATATCGATACATGAATCGTAATTTAAATGCGTGAGCAGACAGCCGAATTCGGTACGTTCTACAATTTGCTGCATAAAGGGAATGCTGATCTGTACCAAAGGGTCTGTGGTACGGGAAATGTAATCCAGTACGGCAATTTTAGAACCTAGTGTGTAGTCACCTGAAGTTCCACTGAGGCGTTGTAATAATTCTGCCGAAACCAATTCTTTTAAATAACGGTAACTTGTGGGTTTAGAGAGTCCTAATTCCTCACTAATGATATCGACATTAATGATCGGGCGAGACACTGAAAAGAGATCCAAAACGGTAAGAATTTTACCAAAACTAGAAAGTGCCATAAGTACCTGCTTGGTCAAAGCATATAAAAAGAAAAACGAATAAGTATTACTTTATAACAAAAAATTAGGTAGAGCAGGGCTTTTGTGAAGCGAATGTTGTATTTGTACCTCATCTAAAAATATTTTACGGTGAGCATGAGAAAATAAGGCAATATTCATTTAATAGGTCTTATTAATTTATGTTTAATTATCACAATGAGATATTATTATTGACTTTATGGGCTTTGTTTGAAAAAATAATAAAAATAAATGTCTAATGGTGAATTTTCAACCTTTCCAGGCTGGCTGTTTTCCTGTGTTATTTCACATCAACAGGATGATGTGAAATCTTCTCCATTCGTTTTGAATGACGCTCATCTGAGGCATGTTTAAACCTCCCTATTTTTACACGATCCATCTTCCAGGTAGATCGTGCATTGTAGTCGTCATTCAAAAATCAGGCAGAGGAAGTAACCCCTAATTTGAGATCAACCCATGCTGCTTACTAAACAAGTACTCGCATTTCGTCCCAACAAGATGGACTGGATTTTTGCGACTAAAACGTTTCTGGCAGGTATGCTTGCGCTGTATGTGGCTTTTGCACTGAATTTGGCCTATCCCATATGGGCAATCGGAACCGTCTTTGTGATTGCCAATCCATTTTCCGGGATGACTTCTTCCAAAAGTGTGTATCGTGCACTGGGCACCTTGTTGGGTGCGGTAGTTTCGGTGGCAGTGACTCCGTTACTAATCAATACACCGTGGCTGTTCACTTTGTTTTTAGCTGCATGGGTAGGAGGTTGTTTATATATCTCATTGCTCGATCGGACTCCGCGTAGCTATGTATTTATGCTGGCGGGATATACCACGGTTATTATCAGCTATAACATTATCTATAGCATTGACACGGCATCGATGTTTGATATGGCTGTGGGCCGCTTTTTAGAGATTCTGGTCGGGGTGGTCTGTAGTGCTATTGTGACTACGACAATTTTTCCGCTGCATATTGGGCCAGCCGTGGCGGCACGTGTATCTAAAACCTTTAAAGACACCAAAACTTTATTTGACCAGATTTTACTCAACCCCTCCGAACTGGGAAATTACAGTACCGCACTCAGTCAGATTGCCCGTGATATTGCTGAAATTCATGTCATGGCAGTGCACTTGTCCTATGAGAAATCGACCTTGCAGGGCATGACTAAACCCCTACAGGAAATGCTACATCAACTGAGCATGCTGGTAGCGAACCTGGTGGCGATGGCCGAACGGATCAAACAGCTGGATCAAATGGATCGCCAATACCGTGTCCAGCTTCAGGTGATTCATGATCATAGCGCGGCATTTTTAAAAGATGATCAGGATATTCAGGAACAGACCTTAAATCTGTTGCCTGAAAATTTTGAGCAGGATTTTACCCGTTTAATGGCCACCGTACCTGCTGAACAGCAGGTGATTTTGGCCAGCCTGAAAATGGATATCCGCCATTTCATTCAAAATATTCGTGCCATCAGACTAATTTGGCAACGCATCCAACAGGGCGATGCTTCATTGCCAGAAAGCGTCACACCCCTAAGCACCACCTATCCCAATTTACACCGTGACCATGGGGTTGCGGTGCGGGGCGGAATTTCCGCTTTTATTGTGGTGATCATCGCGACAGGATTCTGGATACTCAGTGGTTGGAAAGCCGGTTTTATGATGGCTGAAATGGCAGCGATCAGCGCCTGTATTTTAACGGCCATGGATAATCCGGTACCGGCATTGAAGATGTTTGTGCGTGGCAATATTTATGCAGGGGTGCTGGTATTTATTTATGCCTATGGCATTTTCCCGCACGTAACCTCGTTCTGGGAATTGGCACTGGTATTGGCCCCTTTTGTGATCTATTGCCTGATGATGTTTCCCCATCCACCACTCACCGGGATTGCCTTGCCTTTATTGATGGGAACCATCATGGGCTTGAACTTGCAAAACCATTACACGCTGGATCAGGTTTTTTTCTTTGATGCCACCATCGGTTCGGTGCTGGGGCCGATTATTTCAATTTATATCATTCATCTGGTTCGGGCGATGTCTCCTGAAATTACGGTACAGCGGATTCTGTCGTTGCATTACAAGGCCATTCGTCAGGCTTTATATCTTCCTTATGGCGTACCGTTTCGTATCCATTTACGCAGTATGCTGGACCGGATTGGAATATTGAATACTAAGATGGTGCAGTCGGAAAAATTAAAGACCCAGATTAATTTGGCACTGGTGGAAACCAGTGCCGTGATTGATCTGACCCGTCTGCAAGAGTTGATGCATCGACTTGATTCAGAGCAAGCCATTTTGGTGAGTCTGGAAGATCTGCAACAAGGTCTGGATGACTATTTTCGTGCCAAAGAAAATGTGCAACAACAGCTGATTGCAGAGCTTCATCAGCAGGTTATTTTAAAAATCAGCCAATTGAAAAAAGAGGCACAACAACTGGAGCATGCTGAAACTTCCTGGCGAATACAGATGTCTTTAAACAATATTCGCAGCAGTTTGTGTCATGAACCAGCGCAGCTTAAAGAAGATAGGACTTACGCATTGACGGATTCAAAAAAGTATTAAAATACTTTATAAAGTATCTGTGATCAGACGAATTAAAAATGCTTCTACAGCAACTTGTACTCTACCCATTTATATGGGCTTTCTCATGA
>NZ_VPCP01000012.1:0-51283 GCF_013418145.1 Acinetobacter sp. YH12201
CGCAAGAGATGCGATGGATGTCTGATTATTTGTAGTCATAAATTTAAGTCCCCACTTGTTTCTAAGTGGGGACTAAATTAAGGCTTATAGGATGAATTCAGAAGGTGTGTTCAGCGGACGCTTACAAAAGTATAAGGATTAATAGGATTAGATATATTTAATGTGCTGAAAAAATCATAGAATTTAAAATGCTGCCCATATAGTTTTTTATCTGAAATATCAATCCAAACCCATGGGATGTTATATGCTTGTGCGATTATTAGTCCATGTAGAGATGCGCTAATACATATTTCAGATTGGCATATTTCATCAATCACTTTAATAATATCTTGTTCAACATCGATAATATGAAAGTCTTTATCAAGATTATTAAAAAGTTCACGTTGAGTAGTGTGTGGACAAATTGAAATCTTATACAGTTTTTGCAAACTAGAGGGTATATAAAACTCAGGCATTAAAATAGCTGGATCACCATACACTTGAGGAATTGAAACTTTGAGATGTTTAGATAACTCATGATGCGTGTGCTCACCACGAACAGCATGAATATTCAAATTTTTTAAAGTTTTTAGTGTTTTTAATAGGTTTTTACTATTACTAATAGGCTGGATTAGACCTGAACCCCAAATATGCAAGTTGTTTGAGTTTGTTGGAAGATGCTCTAAGATTGAGCCAACAGTGAAAAAATTATTATTAATCACTGGAAATTGTTTAGTATTAAAGACCGCTTTGGAGGTTAATTGGCTCACCAAATATGGACCAATCCAATCCCCAAAATTTTTACTCTCATCCCACCAAAAAAGTGGTATTAACTCTTTTTCATCTAACTGATGCTCTGATATTTGATAGAATTTGTTTGGTATATTTGTATTTTCTGATTTTTTTTTGAAAAACATATCTATAACCTAATTACGATGAAAGAGCTAATTTAAGAAATTGTTTAGACATTTGATTTAAATGAATTTTTTTATAACAATCTTTGCAGTAGTATGTGTTAACAATAGATATTTTTGCTAGATTTCGGGCCAGCAAATTAATATTCTGCTTTGGAGAAAGTTTTAAAGCATCACAATTTTGGCATGATAAATCCTGAATACCAGAGGAAGAGTTATAGCTAAAAATTGGTAATCCAAGAAAAATTGCTTCAGCTAATGTTACAGGACTACCTTCATACAGAGACGACATAATAAGACATCTACTTTGTAACATCAGTGTATGAGGTTCATCTACCCAACCTAAGAAGTCAACTCTGTCAGAGATGTTAAGTTCTTTGGTGAGCGCTTCAAGTTTTTGGCGCTCAGACCCATCTCCAACAATTGCCATTTTACCACTCAGATTACTCATGGAAAATGCTTTAATTGCATGATCTACTTGTTTAATTGGAACCAAACGTCCTACAAAAATCACATCCCATTTTTTTTCGGTGTATGGAGATTGAGCAATAAGGTCATCTGATATTTGTACCCCATTTGCAATGGTGACTGTTGATTTTGGTTGAGTATAGGTTTGAGCTTTAGATTCTAGGTCACGGTTTACTGTAATCAAATTTCTATTTTTAAATAATTTAGAAAATTTGCGTTTATTCTTGAAAAAACGAATATGTTCTTTAATTTGCTTTAATGGATTATTGAACTTTCTAAATTCTAAAAGATCCCCATGAATCCAATGCCATACATTACCTTTTAGATAAGGTGCTAACCAATGGCCATTGTTATAGCCTGTAATAATTAAGTCAAAATTATTTGTCAGTAAAGTATCGATTTTTGTTTTTTCATCGGGCAATAATACTTTATTTTTCCACATTTTGCCGTATGCAAAAGATTCACATAGCTGTAAATCAGTATAAGCTATATTAGCTGTACAGTGATAATGATTCAATCTGCCATTTAACACTGCTAAATGAATGCTATGCTTATGAGTTGCTAGATATTCAGCTAATTGTAAAGTTATTCTTTCCGCTCCACCACAACCTAAGTGGTCAATAATAAATAAGATTTTTGACATTTTCTCAGTCATTACATACTAATGTGGCAAGTATATCAGGTCAAATTTTTTTGTAAATTCTACTTTTAGATCCTATTATTTTTAGGGGGGGTACCTCAATAAATAAATTGATCATTGTAAATGGTTATCAAGCGAATAGAATAAGCAAAATTTTGATTGATTAGTCATATATGAGCATAAAGTACAATGCTGATATAGATGGTTTAAGGGCAATTGCAGTTCTCTTTGTTATTTTTAACCATCTTCATGTCAGTTTATTTCAGGGTGGGTTTATTGGGGTAGATATTTTCTTTGTAATTTCTGGGTATCTGATTACATCCATAATATATAAAGAAATGCGGGAAGATCACTTTAGTATAGGTCACTTTTACAAAAAAAGGGTGATCCGGCTCGCACCGGCATTTTTTACCATGCTTGCGGTAGTTTCTATTATCAGTTCTTTACTTATGCTTCCACATGAGTTGATGTCTTATTTTGAGAGTGTAATTTATTCAACTTTCTTAATGGCAAACGTATACATGCGTAAAGAGGTTGGTGGATATTTCTCAACAAGTGTAGAGGAGGTTCCTTTACTTCACTTATGGTCATTAGGGGTTGAGGAGCAGTTTTATCTATTTTGGCCCTTACTTTTATTATTTTTGATAAAAAAAATAAATGTAAAATGGCTAATATGGATTGTAATAAGTTTAATTATGCTGTCTATATTTTATGCAGAGCAACAAATACTGAAAAATGCCGGTAAAGCCTACTATAAAATGCCAGTTCGTGCCTGTGAAATGTTTTTAGGGGCTTTGATTTGCTTTTTGCCAAAAATAAAATTAAAAGAAACTCTTATACAAATTGGTATTTACTCAAGTGTTATATGCTTATTCGCAACAGCGATGATGTTTAATCAGCTGACCAAATTTCCAGGTTTGAATGCCTTGATTCCTTGTCTGGCTACAGCGCTTATTATCTATTTAAGTCAGATCTCGGATAAAAAAAGTTTTATCTTAGGTAATTCCTATTCTGTTTGGTTTGGAAAAATTTCTTATCCCATGTATTTGTGGCATTGGCCTCTCATTGTTTTTTGTAATATTTATTTAATAGAAATAGGGTTAATGACTCAAGTTTTGATTTTTGTCACAACAATAAGTTTGGCTTATTTTACCTATAAGTATATTGAAGTCCCAGCAAGGAAGTGGATGATATGGTCCAATAAAAAAGTCATTGTATTAGGCTTTTTATTACCAAGTATGGGGCTTTCTGCTATAGCAGGAGTTGTGAAATATACTCATGGTTTGCCTGAACGGTTTGATGAAAATGTAAATCGTCAAGTGATAGCACTTCAGTCAGCTGCACATGTAGTGAGGAAGGATTGTCATGATGCTCCGAAGGACAAAGCAATTTTGCCTGATATATCGTTATGTATTTTAGGTAATGAAAATAAGAACAATATTGATCTAATATTGCTTGGAGATTCACATGCGAATAGCTTAGCAGGAGCTGTGGATTTTTGGGCAAAAGATTTAGGTTTGAGAGGATATGATCCAACGCAAAGCACAACGTTATATTTACCTCAGATAGAATTGTTTGAAAGACGAGCCAATGATGAATATGTTCTTTTATCTCATTTCAAAACAAGAAATGACAGTTTGACTAAATTATTGCAAGATCATCACTATTCAATAGCTGTAGTGTCAGGTTATTTCTCAACTTATTTAAGTGATAATGTCAAACTGTCAGACGGCACTGGCAGGCCTAATCATGAAGTATTTGAAGATGGAATGCGGCGGGCATTTAAAAACATTTCAAAAGCAAGTGATAGAGTCGTTGTAATTTTAGATGTGCCTGAATTGAAGAAGGTCAAAGCTAATTGTGAAGCACGAGTAAAATCGCTTGGGTTGTCTAAAAAATGCACAACCTCTGCTAAGGAAATAAAATCTCGGGATCGACAGTATTTAGAAATTCTTGAACGCTTAAAGACTCAATTTCCAAAGCTTGAAATTGTTGATCTTAATCCGCTGTTATGTGATCAAACAGAGTGTCAGACTAGTTTGAATGATATTCCTTTATATCGAGATAAAGACAATCATCATTTATCTTATTATGGAGCTTTAGAGTTAGGCAGAGAATATTCGGAACAACAAGAAAATCCTCTTAAAACAAGATAGCTAATAATGCTATTTATTTATCAATAACCCAGGTTTTTCAGGGTTATTGATAAATCTAATAGGATATAAATAACCACTGAACCACTGAACCACTGAACCACTAAAAAATCAGCATGATTGTATGCTTACGAATGGCAAGATAGCATCGCTATTTATATAGTGCTTGATGTATAAAGATTTTTATTCCCTTCAACCTTTCTAAACCGCTTATAAGACCAGACATACTGCTCAGGTGCAACATTAATCATACTTTCAAGGTTTTGATTTAGGCTATCCACTGAAGTTTGTAAATCTTTCGATAAAATCTGATCGGATAGTGGTGAGCAATACACATTAAAACCTGATGTTTCATCACGAATACAACTGAGGCTCACTATATTGCATTGGGTCTTACTGGCCAGTTTTGACACCAGCGTAGTAGATAAGGTCTTTTGCCCAAAAAATTCTGAATAAATACCTCCCGATGCTTTAGGAAGATGATCCGGTAAAATGACCGTTAAACCTCCTTGCTTCAGATGTTTAAAGATGGCACGCACGCCATTTTCATCGGTGGGGACAAGCGTGGCATTCAATCGCTGGCGCGCTTCTAGCATAAAGCGATCCACCGCTTTATGCTTATTGGGCTTGTACATGATCATCGGGGCGGCATGTAAATTCAGCCATGCATTTAAAAGCTCCCAGCAGCCCAAATGTGCAACCACAACTATAACGCCTTTTTTATTGGCTAAGGCTTCTGTAAGATGCTGTTCTCCGTAAATATTTTTGATCTGATTTAAGCTGTATTCAGGTGGCATACCCCAACATTTGATTGATTCTATATAGGTCATGCATTGACTTTTTAAGCTTTTCTTGAGGAGAGCCTGGTAGGCTGTTTCATCCAGTTCTGGATAAGCCAGCTTTAAATTGATGCCAGTAATTCGTTTGAGTGAGGAATTGAAGGAGTACAGCAGAATTGCAATGCAGGATGCCAGAAGCTGTAAAAAAGACAACGGAAATCGGGAAATGACTTTGAGGACAAAATACATAATGGCGTAACTCTTTGAAAACTAGACTGGTTATAAGAAGAAAATTTTGCAAAGAGTTTTATTACAGCAAGGATGCTGCTGCCCCATGTCTAAATCACAGATCAGGAGTTAAATATTTTCAGCACAAAATAAAACAAGATAAAACCACTGAGGAATGTCACCAGTCAGTGGCTAAAGAAGGGAGTTATTCGGCTTTGTCGGCGTTGCCTTTTAAAACCATATAAATTAAGCCGACAAAAATAAGTAAGGCCCCACCTAGGCTGCTTACACAAAAATAAAGAATACGTTGATTAGTATCCATGTTAAATAAGTCATTGGCCAGGATATAACGCATAAATAGCCACTGTACAATAGAAAACACAATGAGCATAATGCCACGATTACGAACAGCGGGACGCATAGCCATAGCTTGTTTAACTCAATAATAAAAAAACAGCATTATTATGCCACTACCCGGAATCAATCTCAATTCAATAAAAAACCCTGCATCAAGCAGGGTTTTTGATCACTGAATCAGGCAAGAATTAAACTTCTTGTTGAGCTTCAGCTTTTGGTTTTTCACGTAAACGAATACCCAAATCACGTAATTGATTGCCTTCAACTGGTGCTGGTGCTTGAGTCAACGGACATTCAGCAGTTTTGGTTTTCGGGAATGCAATCACGTCACGGATTGAAGATGAACCTGTCATCAACATGACAAGACGGTCCAGACCGAATGCCAAACCACCGTGAGGAGGTGCACCGAATTTAAGTGCATTCAGCAAGAAGCTGAATTTCTCTTCTGCTTCTTCTTCAGAAATACCTAGTGCTTCGAAGATCGCTTTTTGCATCTCGAGCGTATAGATACGAAGTGAACCACCACCGATTTCAGTACCGTTCAATACCATATCATAAGCCACAGACAATGCTTGGCCTGGATTGTTCTTCACTTCTTCAACACTTGATTTTGGCAGTGTGAACGGGTGGTGAACAGAAGTCCATTTGCCATCGTCAGTTTCTTCGAACATCGGGAAGTCAACCACCCAAAGCGGAGCCCACTCACAAGTCGCCATGTTCATGTCATGGCCGATCTTGATACGTAAAGCGCCCATTGCATCGTTTACAACTTTAGCTTTATCTGCACCGAAGAATACGATGTCACCATTTTCAGCGCCAACACGTTTCAACAAATCAAGTACGATTGGCTCGATGAATTTAACGATTGGAGATTGAAGGCCTTCGATGCCTTTTTCAAGTTCGTTGACTTTAATGTAAGCCAAACCTTTTGCACCGTAGATACCCACGAATTTAGTGTATTCGTCAATCTGGCTACGTGGAAGAGAACCAGCACCCGGTACGCGAAGCGCAACGATACGACCTTTAGGATCTTTGGCAGGACCTGCGAATACTTTGAACTCAACGTCTTGCATCATGTCTGCAACGTCAACAAGTTTCAAAGGAATACGTAAGTCTGGTTTGTCAGATGCATAGTCACGCATTGCATCTGCATAAGTCATGCGCTGGAATTTGTCGAATTTCACGCCAAGAAGTTCATCGAACATCTTAACAGTTAAACGTTCCATCAAATCCATGATGTCATCGTCACTCATGAACGATGTTTCAACGTCGATTTGGGTGAATTCAGGCTGACGGTCAGCACGTAAGTCTTCATCACGGAAACATTTAGCAATTTGATAGTAACGATCAATACCGCCTACCATCAACAACTGTTTGAACAGCTGTGGCGATTGTGGAAGTGCGTAGAAGCTACCGTTAGAAACACGACTTGGTACTAAATAGTCACGGGCACCTTCTGGAGTAGCACGGGTCAAGATCGGAGTTTCAACGTCTAAGAAACCATTTTCTTCGAAGTAGTTACGAATCAGGTTGGTCAATTTAGAACGGAAACGTAGGCGATCTAACATTTCTGGACGGCGAATATCCAGGAAACGATATTTCAAACGGATTTCTTCAGAAATGTTGGTATTTTCATCATTCAATGGGAATGGAGGCGTTTCAGAAGTAGCAAGAACTTCGATGTCTTTGGCTAAAACTTCGATTTGACCACTCACCATGTTGGCATTTTCTGTGCCTTCATAACGGCGACGTACACGACCTGTGATTTTTAATACGAATTCAGAACGTGCCTTGTCCGCAGTTGAGAATGCTTCTGGTGTATCTGGATCGATAACCACTTGAACAAGACCGTCACGGTCGCGCATGTCAAGGAAGATAACACCACCGTGGTCACGGCGACGGTGTACCCAACCGCATAATGTTACGGTTTGGTCAATTTGGGCTTCAGTTAATGAGCCACAGTAATGAGTTCGCATCATAGCGTAAAAAATCCAACTATATGGGTTAAGGTCAGCGTATACGTAAACAGCGTACCGCTTTTTTCGAATGTTGAATTATGCCTCTTTGGGCATATAGTCACAAGAACTTGAGACAAAAACAGCAACAATTTAAAGTGAATAAGCGGAAAGTGGGCTATTTGATTAGCCCATGCGCCGATTCTGGTCCAGAAATAAAAACAGTAAACAGCCCAGGCTAAATACCATCAAAAAGCCTTGACTGAATTCATTGATGGAACGGCCGGTAAAATAATACAGCTCAGATTGCCACACCTCATCAGGAATATAGTGCATATAGTCCCAGACCGAGAACAGGGCAGTGAGGATCGACAGTCCGAATAAGCCCCAAGCAAAAACTTTGATTTTTTGGCTAAGGGCCAGGGATTGCCGATGGCACCGATAGTAATGCAGGCTCATCCATACAATAAATGGCAGGGCTGCAAAGGAGCTCCCAAGCTGCAAAATGCGGTGCAGGGGATAGCTTTGTCCTAAAATCTGAAACTGCTGACTGAGAAGGTCATGCAAGGCAAAGGTACGAAAATCCACATGGGTCAGACCATCCCAAATCAGATGGGTTGCTGTACCCAGCATCACGGCCAGACAGACTCCTGTAAAAAACTTAAATGCTGCAAAGAGGCTGGTGATATTCAGTTCATGCCGGATACCGAGAAAGCGGTAGATCACCGGCCGGTAAATCAGATACCAGATGGCACAAAAAGCCAGCCCGATCCACAAGTCTGGATGAATCAGGGAGGACCATAAATGAGTGGTATTGGAATGATCCTGGCTAAACAGACGATAAAGGTCTGGCACCATGCAGCCAATCGCCAGTGCGGCAACCGGAAGCCGGTTTCCAGTCAGGTAGGAAATGGGTGGGGCAAGGACAGCATGAGATAGGGTAAAGGGCATAAATAAAATAATGTTTTAATGCGATAAAAAGTATTCAAAAACATTCTAATAAAATATGTAGCTGTTTATCGTAAAAGATTGCAAAAAAAATGCAATGTTATATTATAACATTATTTAGAAATTGCAGCCTTGAGTCCGTTCCATGCTTATTCATAAGAATTTAATTACACTCTCTATTTTTGCCGTCATTGCACCTGCTGTTTTTGCTGATGAGGATACTCAGACTCAACAACTTGCCACCCTCAAATTGCAGGCACATCCCCTGGTACAGTCGGCTGCAGATTTTGCAGTGGCTGATCAGGTCATTGATCATAAAAAGCTTGCCGAAGGCAGTACGACCATTGGTGATGCTTTGGCAGGTGAGCTTGGGGTATCTTCGAACCAGTATGGTTCAGGTTCAAGCCGTCCAGTGATTCGCGGGCAAGATGGTGCGCGTGTTAAAGTTCTGCAACATGCTTCTGAAACTGCGGATGTTTCGACCTTGTCGCCTGACCACGCGGTGACGGTTGATCCAATTCTGGCAAAACAGATTGAGATTATTCGTGGACCATCGACTTTACTGTATAGCGCAGGAACAGTGGGTGGTTTGGTCAATGTCACAGATAATAAAATTCCAACGCAAATGCCTGAAAAGGGTTATGAAGGTCAGCTAGGCTTACGTTACAACACGGGTAGTGATGAAAAACTCGCTAGTGCGGGTGTCACGGTTGCTTTAGCCGATCAGGTTGCGTTACGGGTTGAAGGTTCAAAACGTAAAGCCAATGACTATATTGCACCAGATTATTTCCATGATCATGAAGGCGAATTAGAAAAAGAACGCCGTGTCGGGAATACCTTTGCTGAAGGTGAAACGGTCAATGTTGGATTGTCCTGGATTCATGACCGAGGCTTTAGCGGCATTTCATACAGTAACCGTCAGGACCAGTATGGCTTGCCGGGGCATAGTCATGAATATGAAGATTGTCAGGTGTCCGGTAATGCCTTAATTGGCTGTGGCCAGCAACCCGGGCATACGCATGAAGAGCATGCAGCGGGACCATGGGTCGATTTGAAAACCGAACGTTATGATTTCCGTACCGAACTCAATGATCCTTTTGCCGGGTTTCAAAAGCTTCGTGCCCATGCCAGCTATACCGATTACAAGCATGATGAAATTGAAGAGAATGCTGCGCAAACCACCTTTAAAAGCAAAGGCTATGATGCACGTTTAGAATTGGTCCACAATCCGATTGCAAACTGGGAAGGGATGATCGGTGCTCAATATAATCAGCAAAAGCTGGATATTAGTGGTGAAGAAGCTTTGCTGGATCCGACTAAAACCCGGAAGTGGAGTCTGTTTGCCTTAGAACATAAACAGTTTGATGATGTACATGTTGAACTCGGTGCACGTGTGGATCAGCAAAAAATTGACATCGATTCTGATAAAAAAGACTTTGATGATTATGGTTTTTCCTACTCAGGCGCGCTGAACTGGGAATTTGTACCCAACTATAAATTATCGCTGGTCGGTTCTCATCAAGAACGTCTGCCTTTGGCGCAAGAACTGTATGCCAATGGTAAACATTTCGCGACCAACACTTATGAACGCGGCAATGAAAATCTGGCTGCAGAAAAATCCAATAATCTGGAGCTTGGTCTGCATTATGAAAACGGTCCGCTGGATTATCATGTGCATGCCTATCACAACTGGTTTGATCACTATATTTATGCCCAAACCCTGGATAATTTTAAAGATTTCCGCCTAGTTGAATATACCCAAGACAAAGCCAAGTTCTATGGAGCCGAAGCAGCGGCCTCTTATACTCTAAACGATACCTACAAAGTGGGTGTGTTTGGGGATTATGTGCGTGGCAAAATCGAGAATGAAAATGCACCTCGTGTTCCGGCAGGTCGTCTAGGTACCAAAGTGGACGCAAGCTTTGACGATCACTGGTCGGGTCTGGCTGAGTATTACCATGTGTTTAATCAGGACAAAATTGCCAGCTATGAGGATGAAACTCAGGGCTATAACATGGTTAATCTGGGCTTGAGTTATGCCAATACTCTTGCTGATAAAAATACTTATCGTGTCTACTTTAAAGCCAATAACCTGCTGGATGATCAAGTTTATTCACATGCTTCATTCCTGTCGAATATTCCGCAAGTGGGACGTAACTTTACTGTTGGTCTAGAATTCGGTTTCTAGGCAAAAGTCATCCTGAAATCTGCTGATTCAAGCAGGTGAAACAGAAATCCTCTTGATAAATCAAGCAATAAAACCTAGTCTGATGATATTGGACTAGGTTTTTTGTTATGCGTATTTTTCAACGAATTCATCAGAAATTGAATTGGTCAGGCCGTCGTTATGCCGGCGTGATCATCGGTTTGCTGGCATTGGGATATCTCTCATCGGCCATTTATCATACCTATAAACCCTTGCCTGAAGGCCTGAATTTTACCGGTAAGTTACGTCATGCCGAGGTGAAGTTTATTGCAGATCAAACCTATCTGGATGCAAGTGGAAAACAGCAGCAAAACCATCATATTTTTAATCAAATGTTAAAATTGATTGATGAAGCGCAAACCACCATTGTACTGGACATGTTCTTGTTCAATAGTGAAGTCGGCGAGTCAACGCTATCTCATCAGGCATTGGCGCAACAACTCACGGATGCCTTGATTTTAAAACGCGGTGTGCAGCCCAATATTGAAATTAAGGTGATTACCGACCCGATTAATTCAGTCTATGGTGGTCTTGCGCCCGAGCATTATCGTCAGTTACGTAGCGCAGGCATTGACGTGATTGAAACGGATTTAAGACCGCTGCGTGCATCCAATCCAGTATGGTCTGGCTTCTGGTATCTCTGTTGTCAGGATGCCGGCAATAACCCTGAAAAAGGCTGGCTTGCCAATCCGTTTGGTCAGGAAAAAATTACCCTGCGCAGTTATTTTAATCTGTTTAATTTTAAGGCCAATCACCGTAAAACTCTGGTGGTGGATACGGCTCAGGGCTGGAAAGCTTTGGTGACTTCAGCCAATCCGCATGATGGCAGTTCACGTCATTCTAATGTGGCTTTGCTGGTAACGGGCAATACAGCCATTGATGTATTAAAGACCGAACAGGCTGTAGGCCGGATGTCCAAAGGTGATATTCCGATGGTCATTATTGGCGAGTTTGAAGGGGATCGGTCTTTACCTCAAGTTCAGGTGCTGACTGAAAAAGCAATTTACGATGCAACACTCAAACTGATTGAAACTGCCAAGCCTAAAGAGCAGATTGATTTGGCCATGTTCTATTTGTCTGAACGGCATATTGTCAAAGCCCTGATTGCTGCACATGAGCGTGGGGTAAAAGTCCGTGTGCTGCTTGATCCGAATAAGGATGCGTTTGGGCGTAAAAAAAATGGTATTCCTAACCGCCAGGTGGCTTCTGAACTGAATAATGCGGGTGTGCCGGTACGCTGGTGCAATACCCAAGGTGAACAATGTCATAGCAAGATGATTATTAAATCAAATGCACAGCAGTCTGACCTGATTTTGGGTTCAGCCAATTTCACTGCGCGCAACATCAAAAACTATAATCTGGAAACCAATTTTCGGGTGGTTGGTTCATCACAAGCACCTGTATTTACTGATGCTCAAGCTTATTTTGATACGGCTTGGGCCAATTTGAATGGCAAAAACATGAGTGTCGATTACAGGCAATATGCAGATGAATCGACATTGAAATATGGAATTTACCGTTTTATGGAGTGGAGCGGATTGTCGACGTTTTAAGTCCCTTATCCCAACCTTCTCCCAGAGGGAGAAGGAGTTCCCTCTCCTTTCAGGAGATGAGTAGCACTGCTACGCAAGGGAGAGGTAATCAAGCGATTTTTTATTGTTGAGAATTAGGCGGAACCATCTGATCCAGATCTTTGTCAGAGAGTTTATCCAGCTCTTTTAAATCCGTTTTAATTTTCCACCGGCTTTCATCTTCAACCGGCTGCGGTAAACGTGCTTCTAACCAGTCACAGACCACATCAGGTGAAAAATCGGGATGATTGCACTGAATGACCCAAGCCAAAAACTCTTTGGCTTCACCATTCATATAAGGTGGCGGAGAAACCGGCAAAAACTGTGTCGGTAAACGTTCATTCTTGGAAATGTAATTTAATACATGACCCAGTTCCTGTACGGTTTGCCATGCCAGAGGATGTTCCACATTGATTTGAAATTTAAACCACCAGGCATGTTGACCATCTGAACCATAGGCATTAATTAAAGATTCTTGAATACTTGGAACCTTGCAAAAGAATTGATGTAGGCGGTCAAAACTTAAATCAGACACTCTGTTTGATCCCATAATAAAAAACTGCATTTTAGCATATTCATCATTTGAGCCGGGATGTGTCTCAAGAGAAAACTCGAGAAATATTTCATTTACAAAACTTTGCATTTGCTGTTTTTTTATTCATTTTTTATCCTAAACTAGGAATTACAATAAGCTTTATAATGTATGGTGGGAGGCTCTTATGAAATTAACAGCTCTTTGTGCTTTGATTGGTATGATGCTCTTGGGGGCTTCTGCAACAACGCAAGCAGAAAATCGCTGGTCAAATTATCGTGGGGTAGATACTACTCGCTACCAGCCTCGTCCTTATTATCCGCAAAATAGTTATCCTCAAAATCACTATCCACATCAGCAGCAACATTATCCACAGCACTACCTGAATTATCCGCAGCGTCCACCGCATCATCAGAATTATCCGACCATTCAGAATGGCATCAGCATTCAATATCAGGCACCCACGACCATTACACACAATTCTCAAAGCTATAGCTGGGTGAATGGTGATCCGAGAACCGCCCGAATTGAAAGTTCAAACACGACCTTTATCTCCGACTGGCAACGTTTGGGTTTGCCTGCACCACCGACTGGCAGCCATTGGATATTTGAAAATGGTCGTTATGTGTTGGTGCCGAATCGTTAAAGATTCATTTTTAATGATTCAATCTCCCCTCTTGCGCCATATATGGCTCATCTTTAAAAAGAGGGGCTTTTAACATATTAAGCTAATTCATCATCTTGCGGTTGTGGAGTTTTATCTGCAGGGAGTGGCTTTTCTGAATGTTTATCACGAATCACAGACGGGTAGGTCCAGGAAGAGAAACGCACCACCAAAATCGAAAATGCCAAGATCAGGATTGAACCGGTAATAATCACCAGATCCATATCGGCTTTATGGTCATGCTGGATATCTGAAATAAGTAAACGAGTCAGAGCCGTAATGGCAATATAAATTAAAAAACGTACCGGCATATGATTGGTTTTGAAGTAAATACCCACCATGGCGCCCAGTTCAAGATAAATAAACAGCAGCAGAATATCATCGATGGTCGCAAACTGTTTAATGGTTAAAATTTCAAATACCGTATGTCCGGCAGACCAGATCACCATACAGCCAATAATAAACAGGGCAATATAGTGAAAACTTTCTACGGCAATATTTCCGAAACGGTCGAGGAGGGTCTCAATTTTTTCAACTTTGCTATCAGGTTTTGACATCTTTTTTCCTCCTGTATCTTGAATGATTGTTTGTATGAAATTGATTATTAAATAGTATGCAAGTTTCATGCACATTAAAGAATAAAAAATTAAGTGATTGTATTTTTTTTATACGAAATTCATGTAATGTATGAAGGGTTATTTCATTGATCAGGGAAAAGAAAATGTTAGCAACAATTCAAACAAAAATTGATAATTTACAAAATGGCAAAAAACTTATTTTGGGTTCAGGGGTTAAAATGGATGAAATGCACAAGCTGGTTACGTTATGCAAACATCTACAAGCCGAGGGCGTAATTAAAATTGTGAAAATTAATCCAGATGCACAGAGTAATAAAAAAGTTTCAGATTCCATTATTGTTGAAAAAATCTAATTGATATCTTGAGTCATAAAAAACGCCTGCATTTGCAGGCGTTTTTTTATTGCTTATCTTTGTGCAGGATTAAGCCTGGTTAGTAAAGTAGTCTTCAGAGAAGTTCATGACCACTTCAGCACCGGCTTTTACTTTAGTAATGCGCATTGCAAGTTCAGGCAGAATACGTTGTACAAAATAAAGCGCCAGCGACAATTTATTTTGATAGAACTCGCCGTCTTTGGCTTTTGCTGCATTAGCAATTTTTGCAAACATGTAAGAGAAGCTAAGCAGACCCACCGCATGCAGATAATCCACTGCTGCTGCATTCGAGAAGTCGATATTTTCTTTGCTGGCTTGCAGAATATATTGCGTTACCGATTCAACTTCTGCTGCTGCATCTAAAGTAGCATCTTTAATGAAGTTCAGATCCGCATCCAGGCCATTGGCAAAATCACGGATTTCCTGGATGTATTCTGCAATGAATGCACCGCCACATTTAATGGTCTTACGGCCGATCAAGTCTTGAGACTGCACGCCGTTGGTCCCTTCGTAAATCTGCGAGATACGCAAGTCACGGATACATTGTTCCATACCCCATTCACGAATGAAGCCATGACCACCGAAAACCATTTGTGCATCTAAAGTTGCGTTAAATGCAGTATCGGTCAGGTAAGCTTTTGCGATTGGGGTTAATAGCGCAACACGGTCATTGGCTTTTTTTACCGCTTCGGCATCGGTCGAGAACTTGGTAATGTCGAGCTGTTGACCAACATACACCGCAAAGGCACGAGAGGCTTCGTTGTTAGCACGCGCATTCAGTAACATACGACGCACGTCGCCATGGACCAAAATGCTGTCTGCCACTTTATTTGGAGATTTCACCCCAGAAGCACTACGACCTTGAAGACGGTCAGTCGCATATTGCGCAGCATTCTGATAGGCAAATTCAGAAGCGCCCAGACCTTGGATCCCCATAGACAGACGTTCATAGTTCATCATCACAAACATGGCAGCCAAGCCTTCATTTTCTTTACCGACCAGATAACCTTTGGCACCATCAAAGTTCATCACGCAAGTTGCAGAGGCTTTAATGCCCATCTTATGTTCGATTGAACCTGGACCTGCATGGTTACGCTCACCCAAAGAACCATCTTCATTGACCAGGAATTTCGGTACGATAAACAGTGAAATACCACGGGAACCGGCAGGGGCATCTGGCGTTTTCGCCAGGACCAGGTGAATGATGTTTTCAGCCAGGTCGTGGTCACCACCGGTAATGAAAATTTTGGTACCGGTAATGTTATAAGTGCCGTCTTCATTGCGTTCTGCTTTGGTTTTGATAATGCCCAAGTCAGTCCCTGCATGTGGCTCGGTCAAGCACATGGTACCTGACCATTCGCCAGAGTAGATTTTAGGCAGGTAAGTTTCTTTTTGCTCTTGGGAAGCATAGCTGTTTAATGCCATACCTGCACCCACAGACAGAAGCGGGTAGAGCATAAAAGATGGGTTGGTTGCAAACAGCATTTCATCAGAAAGCACGGTCAGCATTTTTGGCATTTCCTGACCGCCCCATTCAGCGTCAGCACCCAGACCAATCCAGCCGCCTTCTGCATATTGTTTGAAAGCTTCTTTAAAGCCCGCAGGGGTCGTCACATTGCCATTTTCAATTTTAGCGCCTTCTTCATCACCCGTACGGTTTAAAGGCAAAGTCACGTTTTGCGCAAATTTCGCCATTTCTTCAAGAATGGCTTCAGCTGTTGCTGCATCAACATGAGCAAGATTTTCATTGGCTTGCCAGAATTGTTCTGCATTGAAAACATCATTCAGAATGAATTTCATATCTGCAAGAGGTGCATTATAGATTGGCATAGTGAGTCACCTGTTTATTGTTTGATTCAGTTCGGTTTGATCAGTCTAATAGATGAAAATTCATGTGGTTAGACGACTAAAGGTTAATTTTTTTGTTTATTTGATAAAGAAAAAGGACTGCCAAAAACATGACTGTCCTTTTTCTCACCTCAGTTTAAAAATCCTGTACTTAGAATGCGAAGTGTTCAGCATCTAAAGCCAGTAATGGCTCAACGCCACCCGCAATCACCTCAACGTGTGAGCGAACGCGTGGAAGAATTTTCTTGAAGTAGAAACGGGCAGTAGTCACTTTCGCGTTGTAGAAATCTACGTCAGTTGTACCAGCAGCCAATGTTTCTTGAGCAACAAGTGCCATACGAGCCCATAGGTAAGCAAGCGTTACATAGCCAGAGAAGTACAGGTAATCTACTGCAGCAGCGCCAACTTCATCCGGGTTTTGCATTGCACGCATACCAATCTGCATAGTCAAATCACCCCACTCTTTGTTCAGAGCAGCAAGTGGTTCAACAAATTCTTTCATTGCAGCATTGTCTTTGTGGGCTTCGCAGAATTTATGGATGACTTTGGTGAAGTCTTTCAACATTGCACCTTGAGTACCCAAAACTTTACGACCTAGCAAGTCAAGCGCCTGAATTTCAGTGGTACCTTCGTACAAGCAAGCGATACGTGTATCACGAACAATCTGTTCCATACCGTGTTCAGAGATGAAACCGTGACCACCGAATACTTGAACACCGTGTTTCGCAGATTCAGAACCGGTTTCAGTCAAGAATGCTTTTGCGATCGGGGTAAGTAGTGACAACATGTTGTCCGCAGCTTTACGTTCTTCTTCAGTTGCACCTTGCTCTACCGTGTCTGCATAGAAAGACAATAAGTAAACCAATGCACGGCCAGCTTCAGCAAAAGATTTTTGCGTTAATAGCATGTTGCGTACAGCAGGGTGAACAATAATTGGGTCTGCTTCTTTTTCTGGCGCTTTAACGCCTGAAAGTGAACGCATTGCCAAACGGTCTTTAGCATAAGCCAATGCACCTTGGAACGCGCCTTCAGAAGCTGAAAGACCTTGTACCGCAGTACCAATACGGGCAGTGTTCATGAATGTGAACATGCAGTTTAAGCCGCGGTTTTCAGGGCCAATCAGGAAGCCTTTTGCGTTATCAAAATTGAGTACACAGGTTGCGTTACCATGAATACCCATTTTGTGTTCAATTGAACCGCAACGAACGCTATTGCGCTCGCCTAAAGAACCGTCTGCATTCAGGCTGAATTTAGGCACGATAAATAAAGAGATCCCTTTAGTACCTTTCGGTGCACCCGGAAGACGCGCCAACACGATATGAATAATGTTTTCTGCCATGTCGTGTTCACCAGCAGAGATAAAGATTTTCTCGCCAGAAATTGCATAGCTGCCATCTGCATTCGGTTCAGCTTTGGTACGGATAATCCCCAAGTCTGAACCAGCATGAGATTCTGTCAAGCACATGGTACCGGTCCACTCACCTGAAACCAGCTTAGGCAAGTAAGTATCTTTTTGTTCTTGAGAGCCGTGATGTTCTAGGGTACGGACAGCACCGTGTGAAAGGCCAGGGTACATGCCCCATGCCCAGTTTGCAGTACCCACCATTTCAGAGATCACGTTGCCTAAAGAAACAGGCAAGGCTTGACCACCGTATTGCTCTTCAGCAGATAATGATGGGAAACCCAACTCGATATATTTTTGATAGGCTTCTTTAAAACCAGTAGGTGTAGTAACTACACCATCATTCCAGGTACAACCTTCGCGGTCACCGCTTTGGTTGATTGGAGACAATTCATTTTCACAGAAGTCAGCCGCAGCTTCTAGATATTGATCAACCAATTCACGGCTTACGGTGTCAGAAAATGCAGGCAGGTTTGCATAATGTTGTTCAGCATTTAACAATTCATGTAGAACAAATTGCATATCACGTAAGGGCGCTTTGTATTGTGGCATATCGGTTTCCTCAATACTGGTTTAACCAGCTTATAATCCTAATAAACATTGGAACGTGCCTTCTATGACACGTATTTGTATGGCTCAATCGTGCAACATCTTCTTACTTGGTACAAGCGGTTCCATGCCTTTTCTTAGTGACTGTAAAGTCAAAGATTTTTGCTTTGAAAGTGCTAAGTATGTTGAGTGTAAATGCTTTTATGTTTTATTCGATGTAATAAATAGTCAAAAACGTAAAAGTTTATGAACAATAAAAAAGGCGCAGAGTTGCGCCTTTTTGTCTTCGGATGGATTTTTTTACGATGCTGGTTTCGCCATTACAGGCGCGGCAGGTGCTTTAGGCTGGAAGCGAACTTCGCATGTGCCATTCATGCTCTGGGTGCCGACTTTGACTTGTACCGCAGTACCATTGGCTTTGCCTTGACAGGCTTTGAACACGGCTTGCTGATGCGCTTGATGTTCTGCCAGGCGCTGATCAAATTGTTTGGTCAGTTCTGCGCGTTTGGCATCAGTCAGGGGTTCATGGTATTGCATCATAGGCATACCTTTCATTTCCCCCTGCATGGTACGATGTTCGCGCCACATTTTCTTCATCTCTGCACGATCAGGAGTGAAGAGCATCACGCAAGTCCCATTAATGGTTTTTTCACCCGCCTTGATTTGTGCCGCCGAACCAACGGCTTTACTCTCACAGGCTGTTTTCATGCTTCTCATTATTTGCTGGCGTTCGGCTCGGGCTTGCTGGAACTGCTCACGCTGTTCGGGTGTCATGTTGCGCTCATGCTTTTGATGATGATCTCGCATCATGCGCGGGTGGTCGCCATCTTTATCCTGAACCGTGTTGGTCGATTGGCAGGCTGTTAAAGCGCCCATACTGATTAGGCTTGCGCTCACTAAAGCTATTTTTGTCATGGAATTCATTGTTGTTATCTCCAATGAAAAAATGAAATTTGATGAGTTAAAGATTAAACAATAATGATGAAGAAACAATGGAGAGTTTTTTTTTACCGGGTTGGTTACAATAATCCATTGGGAAAAAGATTGAGACCTCACTTTTGAAGATTCGCCGTGTTCCGATTGCCTTACGCCTGTTCCTGACTGTGTTGCTCACCACCCTAGTGATTACGACGGTGAGTCTGGGGGTATTGCATTGGACCATGCAAAAGAACTTTGCCCGCTATGTGGCCGATGTCGAAATGCAGAAACTGGATCATGTAATCAGTAATCTGGCAGGCGTCTATGCAGTTTATCATGACTGGGGTAATGCCATTCAGGCGCAAATCCTGCAAATAGAAGGCACTGCTGCACCGGATGACTATGACCGTCTGTCTCGCTGGTGGTTACGCCGTCAATATGATATTGCTTTGCAGCAGCGTTATTTTCAGGAAAATACCCTGATCAGCGTTTCTCCGGGGTTAAATAAAACCGGGCAGAGCAAACCGATTTTAGATGCAGAAGAATTGCGCCTCATCAAGTTAAATTTACCTTCCGAATATCAGCCTTTTGAAGGACTTAAATTTCCACTCAGTGCCAATCAAAATATCTTCCGCTCTGACCGGAAAACTGAAGATAAACCCGCCGATACAACATCCAGTCAAGCTAAGAAAAAACAGTTTATCTCTTTGCCGGACCGTTTGGGCTTAAGTTCTCGCTTGTCTTTATATGATGCCAAAAAACAGTTTGTGGTGGGTGAGCCATCCGATATTCCAGTGTCATATCGTCCGATTATGGTGAATAACCAGGTGGTTGGTTATTTAGGCTTGAAGCCGGTGCTGGATCAGGATGATGCTTCAAGTATTAACTTTTTTAGTAATCAAAAACGTTATTTATTATTGGTGTACGGTTTAACTTTCCTGACCAGCCTGATCGCAGCTTTATTGTTGGCCACTTATTTTAAAACGCCAATTCAGCGTTTGCTGCAAGGGACCCGTGAACTGACCAAAGGTAATTTTCAGCATCAGGTGACGGTTAACCGCAATGATGAACTGGGTGATTTATCGACAGAATTGAATCATCTTGCCGTCATTCTGGATCAACATGAAACCTCACGCCGTCAGTGGGTGGCGGATACTTCACATGAATTAAAAACACCTTTGGCGGTACTGCAAGCACAAATTGAAGCGATGCAGGACGGTATTCGTAAACCGACGCCGGAACATTTTGAATCGATGCTGCGTCAGGTCACCAGCCTGAAAAAGCTCACTCAAGATCTGGCCGATTTGGCTCAGGCTGAAGCACAGCAGCTTAAATGCTATATGGCGGAAGTCAATCCGTGGACTGTAGTGTTGCAGGAAGTTGAAAACTTCAAGCCTAAATTTGCCCAAGCCGATCTATCCATTTCTGTGCAGGGTGAAGGTGCGAATTTACAATTAGATATAGATCGTTTTAAACAAATTATGGTCAACTTGCTGGGTAACAGTATTCGTTATACTGAAGCAGGCGGTGAGGTTCGTGTGCATACCGAGCAATCAGCCACCCATTGGAGTGTGATCCTGGATGACAGTCCACTTGGCTTGAGTGACGAACAGTTGGCACGTTTAGGCGAGCGTTTCTATCGTGTGGATGATTCCCGCACCCGCAGTACCGGTGGTACAGGTTTAGGACTGGCATTATCTGGTAAAATTGCGCAGGCAATGGGCGGACAGTTGAGTTTTGATCATTCTCCATTAGGTGGTTTGCGTTGCAAACTGACTTTCCCAAAACAATTGAACAAATAAAGGAATAACATTCATGAAACATGTCATGCTGGTAGAAGATGAAGTTGAACTTGCACAACTGGTGCGGGACTATCTGGAAGCTGCGGGTTTTGAAGTCAGCATGTTTCATGATGGGCAAGAAGCCTATGACAGCTTTTTGCAACGTAAGCCCAGTTTGATGATTTTGGACCTGATGGTGCCACGTATGGATGGCCTGACCATTTGCCGTAAAGTGCGTGAACAATCCGATTTGCCGATTATTATGGTGACTGCCCGCACTGAAGAAATTGACCGTGTACTGGGTTTGAACATGGGCGCAGACGATTATATCTGCAAGCCTTTTAGCCCGAAAGAACTGGTTGCACGGGTACAAGCGGTATTGCGTCGTCTGGATCGTCAAGTTGAGCCTGAACAAAACAGCCTGTTCCGGATGGACAAAGCCCAGCAACGCATCTGGTATCAGCAAAAAACCTTGAACCTGACCCCAACGGAATTCCGTTTATTGGAGTTGTTTCTGGAACATGTCGGTCAAGTCTATTCACGTGCGCAATTGCTCGACCATATCAATCCGGACAGTTTTGATGTGGCAGACCGAGTGATTGATAGCCATATTAAGAACCTGCGCCGTAAAATTTCTGATGCTGCCGAAACAGGCAACCGTCATGAATGGATTCAAGCGGTGTATGGTGTGGGTTATCGTTTTGAATATCCTGAGGATTGATTGAAATATAATTTTAAAATCATTGTAAAGCTCCTAAAAAAGCTTTATTTTTTAGGAGCTTTTTTTTACTCATAATTTTAAGAGGGTAGGGGTAAATGATTTTAAAAAAAACACTATTAGCAATAAGCTGTTCTTTCTTTTTAGTGGCTTGTGGTGGTGGAGGTGGTGAGTCATCTTCATCTAGTGGAACAGATGGTGGACAGGTAACGACACCTGCTTCAGATTTAGAAAAAGCAAAACAACTTGTAAAAACAACCAATGCTATTGTTTCTTATTATGATGGTTTTCAAAATATTGCTGATCAATATAAAGTTCCTGCACAAGTAATAAATGACACATCTTCAGATTTGAGCCGTGCAACGAATTTATTATTAGTGATTGCAGAGGTTGTTACTCAGAATGCGCAGGGGCAGACCAAAACTTATACAGCACAACAAATACAGGATTTAATTAATCAGGATGATGCACGTAATTTTAAATTCAAGAGCAATAATTTAACCGCTAAGGTGGTTGGTGACTCTATTACCATTTCAGGTGATGCCAGTGTCCAATATTGGCAAGCGTTTAATTGGGATAAAATTACAGCGGACAATGCGTGGAGTAATACAAATTGGTATAATGATTCTGCATACTCAATTTATGGTGATGATGCTGAAGTTACAGTATCAAATTTGGTCTTAGAAGCACCATTTATTGATACCGCTCGCACAACTTATAATTATAAGATTCAGAATAATGGAAAAATTTCTACCAAGAATCTTAAAAATCAGACTGCGAGTTTTAGTTTTACCTCTGATAGTACTGCATCTATGGTTTATGCTACGGCAGACACCATGGAAAACCGTGAAGGTATTCCAAATCAAGCGACTTTGAAATTACAAGGTTTAGTCTTTGAAAGCGCAGATGTAAAAGCTAATTTATCTGAAGTTTCTTTAATTGTACGCAAAGCTATATTTAATAATGGTGTTGGAATTCAAGAACAATTGATTCCATCTGAATTAGTGCTGAAAGGTCTTGTAAGTTATCAGCAGGAATCCTTGAATTTAGAAGCCAAACTTAATTTGAATAATGATTTATCTCAAGCTATTGATGTAAGTGCTGGACAGGAAACATCGACTAATTTCATCAATGCGAATTTAAATGTCAAATTAAGTGGTAACTTAAAAGGCGCCAATGCAGTACCTACACCATTTAGCATTGATATTAGCGCAAAACGTGCTGAATTTACCAAAGGTACAGCGACTGTTGCCGTTGTCGTTGATAAAAATGCATTGGATATTGAGTTAACTGCAAAAGACCTAGATCAGGACCATCAAATTATTGCGGGTGTGCTTAAGCATAAAAATGGAGCATCCATCAGTATTGCAGATGTACAGAATTTTACCTCAGCGAATATTCTGGTTGCAGGAAAAAGTTATGGGACACTCACTAAAAATTCATCTGGGCAATATGTGGTTAAATTTAGTGATGACACAATAACTTATATCGCTCCTTAATCTAAAACTTAACTTTGAGAAGAAGGCAGCATTTGCTGTCTTCTTTTATATCTAATGAAAAAATATTTATTCATATTGGCTGTAAGTTTGCCATACTCTGCTTATGCGGAAAAAACGATTCAATACAGTATAAATGCAGATATTTATAGTGAGCCTGTTAGTGTACATGCCTTTTTAAATAGCTGGGAAACGCCCAATTTAAAAAAAGGTAATAATGCCTTTGCGCATGGGAAAATGAAATTAGAAACCAAACAGGATAATTGGACTGTAGGTTGGGTTTGGGCTTATGACTATCAGATTCACTTTAGTAATGATATGGCAAAGCTCTATTATCAAATTGAAAATGATCAGTTAATTGATGCAAATAAATACAATCAATTAAAATTAGAAGCTCAACATGTCGACACAGTGGGAACTCGTTTTGCCTATGACTGGAAGGTCCATCCTGATTGGACCATTGTGACAGGGGCAGCCGCGCTTATCGGACGTCATTATGTAGATGGTAAATTCCAGGCAACAGGTCAAACAACCAATATGACTGAATTGATGGATCGGGTTGCTTGGTTAAATGGTTCATTGGATTATAGTTATGACCGTCCTGCATTAAAAGAAGAGGAATTAGGCTGGGATGGAAGAACGAGTCAAGGTTATGGCTATGCCCTAGAGTTTGGTTTACATGGACAAATCAAAAAAGATTGGAATATTAATCTTCAGGTCGATGATTTATTCAGTTATTTATATTGGGATAATGCTCCATTTACGCGCTACGACCTTCGTTACGATCAAAATCAACGTCCTCGAATGGATTTAAGTGGACAATTAAGTAAGAGCAAGCAGTATCGTCAAAAACTGCCTTTCAAATTGAGTTCGGAAATTAGCTATGATGTTCAAACCAAGCCTTGGAGTGCAAGCATCAGTAGTTTTTCAAATGAGTATATAACATTAGCTCAACTGAATGCTTTTTGGAAAACAGAACAATTAAAATATGGTCTGCATATAGAGCCGCAAACACATGCTTTGGGATTATCGGTACAGCATAAAAATTTTGGGGCTAAGTATATGACCGATGATTTAGACAGCAATCAGGCACATCGTTTTAGTGCTTTTTTATATGCTCAATATCACTGGTAAAACCTTTCAAAATTAAAATGTCAAAAAAAAACGGAGCATATCGCTCCGTTTTTTGTTATGAGGAACAGCTCACCATCACTTCAGGCACATCACTCGGCAAGGGACCTAAATCTTCAGCCTGCTCTAAATCAGGTTGTTTAAGATAAGGCTGGTGCAGCAACTTAAACAGACGCTCGACTTCGGAAAAATCATCCTGTTCTGCCAATTCAATGGCTTTCTGCGCCATGTGGTTGCGCAGAATATATTGCGGGTTGACCTTTAACATTTCGGCATCCAGTGCATCGGTATCCTGATTTATTCGAATGCTTTCATATTGTGTCAGGAAACTTTCAAACTGGCGGCGGTCCAGGCAGTCATCTTTAATAGTTTCATATTGCTTATTCTGTAAACGAATAAAGCTTTGAGTGTAGTCCAGTTGCTCCGTTTGTAAAATTCGCAAGAACGCCATACCGCAATCAAAACTGTCTTTATGGAAACTTGGTAAGCCCATTTTCTGGCACAAACCAACCGTATAATGTTCGAGGAAGGTCGGCTCAAAATGCTCTAAACATTTCGCCAAATCTTCTTTGAACTGTTCTTTTTCAGCAGGATCTTTTTTAAGCCGAATCAGGTTGTTCAGCCACATCCATAAATTCCAGTGCCCAATACTTGGTTGCTGCTGGTAGGTGTAGCGGCCTTGATAATCCGAGTGGTTGTTAATCCAGTTCGGACGGAAGCGCTCCATAAAGCCAAAGGGGCCAAAGTCGAGCGTTGAACCGGTGATATTCAGGTTATCGGTATTCATCACCCCATGCGCAAAACCCACCAGTTGCCATTTGGCAATCATCACCGCAGTACGCTGGATGACTTGAGTTGCGAAAGCCAAAACTGGCTGTTCAGCCTCCAGACATTCAGGGTAGTGCCATTCCATGCATTTTTGTACAAAATCTTCTAAAAGGTCGGGCTGATATTGGTTGATCCACTCAAAATGACCCAAGCGGATATGGCAGTCTGAGGTCCGCAGCATCATGGCACCGGGTTCCATTTCTTCCCGTTGTATGCCTTGGGTGGAAGAGGTAAAACCGACGGCATTACTCGAGGCAATACCCAAAGCATTCAGCGCATGACCGGCTAAATATTCACGAATCACTGAACGTAATACGGCACGTCCATCACCCATACGGGAGTAGGGGGTAGAGCCGGCACCTTTTAAATGCAGGTCGATGTTTTGTTGGCTTTTATCTAAAATTTGTGCAATCAGTAAACCACGACCATCACCCAATTGTCCTGCCCATTGCCCGAACTGATGTCCGGCATAGACCATGGCCAAGGGGGGGAATTCAGCAAAGGTTTTTTGTCCACTACAGATTTCCACCCATTGAGCTTTATCCTGTTCTGACCACTGTAATTCATCAGCCAGTGCTGCATTGAAATGACCAGCTTTGGCGCCTTTTAACGGAACAGGCATTTGATGATGATAAAGCTTGGGATTGAGCGAAGGGTAACGCGGATTAAATTGCATGGGACAATCTAAAAATTGGGGGAGATGTGATCACTATAGCAAATTTAAACCACAAAAATGAATAAAGCCCCATTGTTGGGGCTTTATATTGAACCAGATTTTATTCTGAAACTGGATTCTTTTTAATACTACGCATTAAAATTTTCAAGCTGTCGCGATGATGAACAAGGCGCTGTTCAACCAATTGGAAATCAACTTTAAGTTTGTTATCCATTTGATGAATTTTTTCAGCAACAGAGGCTTTCTTGACTTGAATCTCTTGCTCTTTCAGTGTTGCCCAATCATTTAAAGTTTGGGTAAAAGCTTCGTATTCCTGAGCAATGCGAAGTTTAGCCGTTGCCATATCTTCATTGACATTATGGCCATATACTGCCAAATCCTGTTCAGCATATTTAAAGCGCATTGCTAATTCTGCTTTTTTGATATTAAAGCTTGGAATGCGGCGTAAGTTTTTAGCTAAGCCCAGTTTTGAACAGGACCAGATCAACCATTTGGTCGGGTCATACTGCCACCATTTCACGCCGTTACGGTAATCGTACTGGAAAATGTGGTGGTAGTTGTGATAACCCTCACCCCAAGTGGCAATGGCTAAAATGAAATTGTCACGCGCAGTGTTTTCGTCGGTATAAGGGCGTTTGCCCCACATGTGACACAGTGAGTTAATGAAGAAAGTTACATGATGGCTCAAGATCAGACGGAGTAAACCACCCAATAACACGACGCCCCACATGTCACCCACAGCCCAGCCTACAGTGGTCAGAATGACTACGTGTACGGCAATCACCAGCGGAATGTAATATTTGTCTTGGAACATCACCACTTTGTCGTTTAACAAATCAGGTGCATTTTTATAGTTTGCTTCTGCTGCCGGATAGTTACGAAGCATCCATCCCATATGCGCATACCAAAAACCATTATTAATTGAATATGGGTCTTTCTCGACATCATCAACATGACGATGATGAGTACGGTGACCTGAAGCCCAGAACAAAATACTGTTCTGAACAGCAAAAGTACCCATAATCATTAAAATAATTTTTAATGGAAGAGTTGCTTCATAAGCACGGTGTGCCCATAAGCGGTGATAACCCGCGGTAATCCCTAAACTGCTAAAACCAAGCAGTACAAATAAGCTGATCCATGCGCCTAAGCTAAAATCATGATGATAAGCATATAAAGGGATAGCGATTACAGCCACAATTGGTAAAAAAACCAATGCAAACACTGCAATCCAGTTAATTGGGGCTTTGGGTAAGGGAGCATTCATCTCCAACAGCACTCCTAGAACCGTATAAGGGTAAGGTATAAATGAATTCTTAATTCAATACAAATTATAGGGATTAAGACTTCTTCAATATTAGCATGAGCGAACAAATCTTCACTAGCATTATTCTACAGGTGTATTGTACTAAACAGTAACAGAATACGGGGAAGGGTTGATTGATTTTATCGAAGGTCAAAGCTGCTTCCGTGAACAGCAGCGATGTGAGTCATTTTTGATTCAATAAATAGCGGATTGAGTCACAAAAGTGGGGACAGAAACTTTTATTAAAGTTGTTCGAGCATCATTTTGGGAAAGTCGGTAATTAATCCATCTATTCCCAAGCTTTGTAGATGCTTGGCACGCTCAACCTCATTGACTGTCCAGACACTAATGCCTAAATGTGCCTGTTGTGTGGCCTGAATCATCTCATCGCTTGCCAGCTGGTTCATCCAGCCAATTTGACAGCAACCGAGTTCTAAAGCCTGCTCAATAGCCAAGTATTGAATGTCATTTTCAACTAGTAAGCCGCGTTTAAAAATGGAGTATTGCCGTTTTAAAGCCTGATGAATTTTTAAATCGAAACTGGTGATCACGGCAGTTTGTTCAAAACCATGTAACTGTTGTTGTAATTCTAAAACCAGTTTTTCAGCATCGAACATGGTTGCCACTTCTTTGACTTCAACTTCAATATGTTCAAAGTCATGAATAATGCTCAGGGTTTGACGGAGTGTCGGGGTAAGCTGTTTTTCCCAGTCTATCCAGATATGTGCCTGATTATAAGCTTCAAGCTGGTGACTGTTTAAATCATAGAGTGCCTGATTGGTACCTGTGGTTCTTAGGAAATTGTCATCGTGCATGATGATGAGTTCACCGTCTTTGAGCTGACGGACATCAAATTCGACTGCCCGAATGCCTAGGTCATGGATATACTGAAATCCGCCCAAGGTATTTTCAGGGGCTTCTCCGCGTGCACCACGATGTCCGATGATTCGCATGTGTATCTCTAAGACAATTTATGAAAGTTATTTTACTTCAAATTTTAAATATGGATTTATTAATTTCTTTAAGGAATATTGTCACTACAGCGTCTTTTCATTTGAATTATATCTTGAAAATTAACCTTCGGTTCGACCTACTTTTGTTTCGGCAAAAGTAGGCAAAACCATTATCATCTGCAAAACTCGTCAAAAACCGTAATTTTTTTAAGTTTTTCGCAAAAACATTAGACTTTAAATATAGTCCTGCCTCGAACAGTTGCAGATGACGTGGCCGAGTATCAAATAGCAGATTTAAATTTTAATTTTTTCAAATCGTCTCATTAATATTTTTTTGCCAAAGCACTTCAGATCCGCCTTCAGCACGTTGCAAGGTACGCGATGCAACAAATAACCAGTCGGACAGGCGATTAAGCAACTGTAGCGAGTTGGCCTGAATATTCTGGTCACGGCTATGTACCGACATTACACTGCGCTCGGCACGACGGCAGACGGCACGGGCCTGATGGGCATAACTGCAAGCTAAAGTTCCGGCAGGTAATATAAAGTCTTTCAGCATTGGCAATGCTTCGTTCATACGGTCAATGTCATTTTCCAAAAACTCGATGGAAACCGCTTGAACCAGGTTAAAGTTTGGAATGCAGACTTCACCGCCGAGGTCGAATAACCAGTGCTGAATCAGGCTTAAGGATTTATCCCAGTTGGCTTTTTCTGCAATAGTACTGTGGGCAATCTGTGAGCGAAGTACGCCAATACAGGCATTCAGCTCATCCACATCGCCTAGTGCCGTAATGCGCAAGTCATCTTTGGCGACACGCGAACCATCACCGAGTCCAGTTGTGCCTGAGTCGCCGGTACGGGTATAGATTTTACTTAAACGGTGGCCCATATCTGTTCCTTGAGTTTTTGATGAATACAATAAAAAAGGATAATGTCGGTCATAACATTATCCATAAACTGCGCTGTTTTAAAATTTTTTGCTGTTAAGAGCTTAGTAACGGAAGGTTACACCCGCAGAAGCGAGGCGACCGCCGTTGACATAGTAATAACCTTGGTCTTGGTATGCAGTCTTATATTCAACATCCCCAATATTTTGAATATTGGTAAATAGTTTCACATTTGGGTTTACATTCCAGAAAGCATTTACATCAACCGTCGCATAGCCCGGGTTCTTGTAGTTTTTATCCCAATCTTTAGATTTGGATTTAGCGACCAAAGATGCACTAATACCATATACTTCGTTTTGTAAGCCAGTTGTTAAGGTAAAACCTTGACGAGGGCGACGATTTAAATCTTGATGAGTTGCTTCATTTTGAGGTTTAACGTAGCTATAGGTTGCTTTGGCAAATAAATCATCTTGCTGCCAGCCTAAATAAGCCTCACCACCTTGATAAGTAGCCTTTTGAATATTTGTCAGTTTGCCATTGCTGCCTGAGGCGATCAAATCTTTAACTTCTGTGTAGTAAGCAGATAAACCTGTTTGCAAACCATAAGCCAGATTTTGGTCAAAACCAATTTCATAAGATGTACTTTCTTCAGGGTTCAGATCTGGGTTGCCATTCCATGAATTATAAAGTTCATTCAAGGTTGGCGATTTAAATGCTGTACCTACATTTACATATGCGCTGGTTGATGGCAGCAATTGGTAGCGAGCAGCAATTTGACCTACAGTATGAGTCCCATATTTTTCATTGTCTTCTACACGGACACCAATCTGGGTGTTGAGTTTAGTCCCGTTAAATTGATGCTGAATATAATATCCAGTTGAGTCCACATCTTCATTATAAGGTGTGCCATAAGACAGAATATCGCCATCCAGATTGCGATGAGTCACACCTGTAAGTAAAGTCTGCTGAGGCATGAGGTTCCATTTACCATAGAGTTCTGCTTCTTGAGTTTTACCATGTACAAAGTCGGTTGAATCTTTTTGGTCGACTTCATCCGTAAATTGAGATAAACGTGCATTCAGTTCAAATTGATCAGTCAGGTTTATACGACCACGAAGATTGATAATTTCATTTTCAAAGTCTTGTTTCAGCAATGCACCATTAAATGAATAAGCATCATATAGGCTGGTGCCTTTATTGGTACTGTAGTCAATTGATGTTGCAAGTTTTTCTTTTTCCACACCAAATTTAGTACTAAAGCCTTTTTGATCAAAAGAAGCGGTTTCATGGCTGTTGGTTTTTTGGTTGGTTACTTTTGTTGCATCAGATTCTAATCGTTGGCCGCGAATTTGAGCATAAAAACCGTCTTCATATAAATCAGCACCGATGACAGATTTATAGGTTTTATGTTCTCCTATTTCACCTGTAACGAATGCACCTGTTTTTTCAGGTTTTTTTGAAATCAATTGAACCACACCGCCAATAGCATCTGTACCATATAGAACAGAAGCAGGGCCTTTTAGAATTTCGATTTGTTTGATATCTGTGGTATCAATAAAAGCAAGGCTTGCTGTACCCGAAGATGCATTATTTAATCGTATGCCATCACGTAAAATCAAAGTATGGTCTGATTCAGTACCACGTAAATAAATATCGGCAAGTTGCCCCATACCGCCACTTTGAACCATGTTGATGGTAGCATCATGTTTGAGCAAATCAGGAAAAGAGGCAATTGGTGATTGTTCAACAATTTGGGGTTCAATAATTGAAATACGCGCAGGCACATCTTTAATCTTTTCTTCAGAGCGTGTTGCGGTAACGACTAAAGTGTCTAAAGAAGCATTCACAGTCGTTGTATTGTCTTGTGCAGAGACAGATGCAGAGAAACCCATCGCAATAGCGATTGCGCCCACTAAAGCTGTAGGCTGAAATTGAATAGACATAATGTGCTCCATACATTCACTCCCCGTGAATGATTGAGTTAAAGAACACAACAAGCAGGTATCCGGACTTAAATGTGCAGGGCAGGCACCATGCTGCCAATCCACCTTCCCACATTTTCATGCAGTGGCGTAAACCAGAGGTTTAAATTGATTGACGTTTCATTTTTTACCGTTGCGGGGGCAGTGTTGGATTTTCACCAACTTCCCTAAAGCTTTAAGGCTTTGACTTGTTGCAAGATGGGCGCAGTATAAAGATAGTATGGCTGATAAACAACGTCAGACAAGAATTATTCGGATGAACTTTACGCAAGCTAAAGAAATTGCATTACAATGATTCGCCCTTATGTTTATAGCATGACTATAAATTGGCAAAGTTAAGGTTAAAAAATTAGAGCGAATTGTATGCGAACCCGTGCCAAAATTTGCGGAATCACACGAATAGAAGATATACATTCAGTTGTGAATGCAGGAGCAGATGCGATTGGTTTTGTATTTTTTCCACCTAGTCCACGTAGTGTGACCAAAGAGCAAGTGAAAGAACTGATCCAGCATGTACCTGCCTATGTGCAAACAGTGGGTTTATTTGTCAATGCATCTGCGGATGACATTCAACACGTTTTAAAAGATGTGCCTCTGGATATGCTGCAATTTCATGGTGATGAAAGTCCTGAACAGTGTCAGCATATTTCCAAACAGGTCGGCCGCCGCTGGTACAAAGCCATCCAGGTGAAACCAGGTTTAGATATTCAAGCCGAAATTCAAAGTTATCAGGATGCAGGGGCAAGTGCTGTGCTGTTAGATGCCTGGCATCCAGATTTAAAAGGGGGCACCGGGCATAGCTTTGACTGGACCACTTTCCCAAAATTAAATATTCCGCTCATCTTGGCAGGGGGCTTAAACCCTGACAATATCGAGCAGGCAATTCTCACCACACAAGCCTATGCTGTGGATGTGAGCGGCGGTGTCGAGTCCGCAAAAGGTATAAAAGACCAACAACTCATCGAACGCTTTATGCAAGGAGTCCTACGTGGATCAGCAAAATAATGTGATTGACTATACCCAATTCCCTGATGCAAAAGGGCATTTCGGTATCCATGGCGGACGTTTTGTGTCAGAAACTCTGATGGCAGCTCTAGAAGACCTAGAAAAGCTGTATCTCCGTATGAAAAATGACGAACAGTTTCTGGCAGAATTCGACCGTGATCTGGCTTACTATGTAGGTCGTCCTAGTCCTTTATATTATGCTGAGCGATGGTCAAAAGAGTTGGGTGGTGCGCAAATTTACTTAAAACGTGAAGACTTGAACCATACCGGCTCACATAAAATCAACAACACCATTGGTCAGGCACTGCTGGCAAAACTTTCCGGTAAAAAACGTATTATTGCGGAGACCGGTGCAGGTCAGCACGGCGTGGCAACAGCGACGATTGCAGCGCGTTTAGGCCTGGAATGTGTCGTGTATATGGGTGCCGAAGACGTAAAACGTCAGGCTATGAACGTGTACCGTATGCGTTTGCTTGGTGCTAAAGTGGTGCCAGTAGAAAGCGGCTCTAAAACCCTGAAAGATGCATTAAATGAAGCGATGCGTGACTGGGTAACGAATGTAGACAGTACCTACTATATTATCGGTACAGTGGCGGGTCCTCATCCGTATCCGATGCTGGTACGTGACTTCCAGTCTGTGATTGGTCGTGAAGCACGTCGCCAGATTCTGGAACAGGCGGGCCGTTTGCCAGATGCATTGGTGGCTTGTGTGGGCGGTGGCTCGAATGCGATCGGTTTATTCTATCCATTCCTGAACGATCAGGACGTGAAAATGTATGGTGTGGAAGCAGCAGGTTTGGGGATTGAAACCGGTAAGCACTCTGCTCCGCTAAACGCAGGTCATGTCGGTGTGTTGCATGGTAACCGCACTTATCTGATGTCTGATGAGCAAGGCCAGATCATTGAAACCCATTCAATTTCTGCCGGTCTGGATTATCCGGGCGTTGGTCCTGAACACAGTTTCTTGAAAGATATGCACCGTGTTGAATATGTGCCGATTAATGATCAGGAAGCGCTTCAAGGTTTCCGTGATTTAACCCAGATTGAAGGGATTATTCCTGCGCTGGAAAGTTCACATGCGATGGCGTATGTGACTAAACTTGCGCCAACCATGTCTAAAGATCAAATTATTATTGCGACTGTTTCAGGTCGTGGCGATAAGGACTTGATGACTGTGGCACGTATTGATGGCGTAGAAATGGTTGAGATGTAATTTGCCTTGAAGCCCTCCTTTTTTAAAGGTGAGGACTTCAGAATATATTCTGAATCCGCAAGGGTGGATTTTATAAAGAATAAAATCGTGCTGAAGCAATTCAGCACGATTTTTTTATACATACAGAAAAACTTTTCCTTTTTAGAAGGGTATCGAAGATGCAAGAACATATATTCTTTACTTTTGACGGGGCAAAAGTAACAAAACCCCTTTGTTTGGCAGAGAATACATCCTTGTATTCCTGCCAAACGGGCGACATCCATGTCGCCAGCGCGTATCATATTGAGATGTAATAATTATTCTCCTAACTAAATTTTGTCATGTAAAGTTCCCCCTCCTTTGAAAAAGGATGAGAAACACTGTTTCGCAAGGGAGGAGGATTAAAATTAAGGAGAGAATCATGCCCAGCCTATTTATCGTCATGCTCGGTGGTCGTCATGCACGTGCCAATACAGAAGTCCATGATGTGGTTTTAGCAGTTGGTGAAACTTTGCAAGAAGTCTATCCACAACTGAAAAATGCATGGTTTGGGGAACAAAAAGGGTTGCATATTGATGCCTGGGCGCAAATCAATGGGATTGAATTTGACGGAAAACACTATCAAATCCAATTTAGCGATGCAGCACCGAATTCATCTTCAGAACATCTGTTTTTAATTAATCTGGGTGGCTACGATGCCCAGGAGTTTGGAGAACTGCATCGTTATGTTCTGGTTGTGGCACAAAATGCCATGTTGGCAAAACAACGGGGGAAGGCTTATTTTGCCAAGCATTGGCAGAAGCAACATACTGACCGAATATTAGATGTAGATGATTGTATTGTGATTGATCATATTCATGGCCGTTATGTAGAGCTGGTCGAAGGCCAGTTTTCAGCGAACCTCTGGGAAAATACCTATTTAATGCTGGATGAGGGTTGATTTATATCTAATTGATTAATAAATTATATTTATCAAATATTAGACCAGGTGAAATATTATAAATTTTTGTATTTTTCGATGAAATATGCTTTTTGACACTTTCAAGTTCCGCTTATATAGGCATAATAACGCTAAGGAATTGTTATCTCTTGGCTAGATGGAATTTGATAAATGGATTTGATTCAATCAAATGGACAACCGCATTATGGACGTTTTAGCGCCCTCCCCAAAACCATCGATTTGAATCAATACCAGTACAAGACACCTTATGGCGATGTCTTAACTGGTTGGCGCAAGCGATTAAAATATAAAAAGTTTAAATTTTGTTGTATTCAGCATGGCCATTATACGATTGGTCTGGCCATTGCCGATATTGCATGGGCTGGGCATGCCTTTTTCTATATTTATAATCATCAAAACCATGAGGTTTTAGAGTGGAATGCGATTAACCTGTTATCACGCAATACCGTGGTAGATGAACAGCCGCTTTATAACCAGAGTTTTTTTTCCAAGTCGCCTTTTCAAATTGATATCCAGCATGCCAATGGCGTGCGTTATATCCACGTCACCAAATATGGTGAAATCAGGCTTAGTGCGCGAATTTTCTGTGCTGGTACAAACCCGCTTAGTATGTGTAGCCCGACGGGAATTAATGGCTGGACTTATACGCAAAAACTGACGACTTTGGCCTGTGAAGGTTTTTTTATCAATAAACAGCGTGAAACCATACAGTTTAATGAAAGAACTTTTGCATCACTAGATGATACCTGTGGTTTTCTACGGCCGGAAACGGCCTGGTTCTGGTTATCCTGCAATTTTGGGGATGCGCAAAATAACCGGATCGGTTTGAATCTGGCTTCCGGGGTCAATGAAAGTTTTGGCAATGAAAACTGCTTATGGGTGAATGGCGTGTTGTATCCTGTCAGTGATGTTTTATTCCAGCATCAGGATGAGGGGCACTGGACAATTCGCTCACTGGATGAAAAATTAAATCTGGATGTCAAAACGGGCTGGCGACGTTATGAAAATCTGAATTTAAGACTGGTGGGCAGTCAGTTCAGCCAATGGCAAGCTAAAATTAGCGGGACCATTCAGCAAGATGATCAGGAAATTGTCTTGATCAATGAATATGGTTTGCTCGAACAGCATTATGCCAAGTGGTAACACACTGACTAAAAAACCAAGTGGAGGTGAGTCTGGACTTGGTTGGTCTCAATTTAATTCAATTCATATAAGGCCTAGTCTTTAGCTGCCTGCCAAAATGCTTCTCCAGCCTGGATCGGATCACCGGTCTGTTGCAGGGTTTTGACCCAGACATCATATTGGGCAATCACCGGATGCTGGCTGGGATGAAAATCCTTTTTAAACCAGTCGCGATATTGTTTGCTCATTTTGCTGAGCGTGCCCTTTCTTCCAAAGAACCACGGTAATCCGCGAATATTCATTTGCAGACGTTGTAATGAGCTAAACCCGTCATGCTTTAACATGACATTGGCACGGTAAAGGGTAAAGCCGAACATTAATGCCGTGGTCCAGACCAGAACAAATTTACGGGTACTTTCAGGCACATTGCCGACCTGCTTCATGACATCAAAAGCGACATCCCGGTGTTCCATTTCTTCAATCGCATGCCAGGCAAATAGTGCCCGTACATAAGGATGGGCATCTCTTAACGTCTCTTTATGGCTGTAAAAGGTTTCTGCCATTAAGGCGGTCAGGTGTTCAGCGGCAGCCGTCATGGCAATATTGTATTGTGGAGAACGTTTTTCCAGCTCGAATTTAAAAATTTTATTCAAACGCTGAATAAACTGATCGACCGGCATGCCTTGTTCTTTCATGACCTGATTCATTTTGTCATGCGCAATGCCGTGCTGTGCTTCCTGACCGATAAATTCTGCCACACGCTGCTTTAAATCTGGATCGGTAATCTGCTCCCGAAACAGACGGACTGACTGAATGAAGTAACGTTCGCCATCGGGAAAAGTCAGGCTGAGTGCATCAAACATCCGGGTAATAAACGGGTCACCTCCGAACCAGAAACGCGGAACCTCATTCAGCTTGAAATCCAGATTACGACGTACGACGGGAATAATCTGCGCTTGGACAATGGCATTCATGTTGTTTTACTTCAATTGCCTTAGACTATTGCAGTATGTCGGGATTTTTATCTTTTGTTTTGACAGTTGTTGCCATTTTTTATACATTTTACGCCAAAGTAAAAATATAAAATGTCAAAAATAATCAAGGTACATCGTGCAAGAATTGCAAATTCCAAATGGCTATTTTCAGTTGCTGCACATGTATTTGCAGCAACAGGATATGGATATCTTTAGCCTGGCCTGTCTAGAGCCACATCAGGCACAACTGCGCTATGTCTTATCTTTGCCTATCGATTCGCAATCGACCTATTCATTTTTTGCAGAAGTCATGCAGCTGACTCAAAAACAGATGGATTGTCCGCAATTGGTGTTTGAAATGGCCTGCCTGATCCGTCCTGAACATTTTGGTGTACTGGGCTATATGGCGACTCGAAGTAACAGTGTGGCAGAGGCATTGCAATATGTGATTCGCTTTAGCCGTCTGGTCATTGACGGGGCAGATGTTAGCCCGATACAGATGCATCAACGGGACAAAAAGATCTGTTTAAGCTGGCCTTTTCATGATTTAAAATATGCCTTGCTCAATGAGATGACCATGGCCTGTATGGTGCATTTGGCCCGGCAGATTTTTCCGGCTCAAAAATTCCAGCTATTACAGATCAATTTTGCCCATAGTCCAGAAATGGCAGATGATCATTATCAAAGGTTTTTTGCTTGCAAAGTGGAATTTAAACAGTCGGATTATTCTTTTGAGATCAATGTGGAAAACTTAGAGCTGAAGTCCGAGCTGGCTGATCCCTCTTTAATGCAGCTTCTACTCAGGCAGGCAGAAGATGCCATTGCTGCCAAACCCCATTATGAAAATCTATTGCTGCATATTCAGCAAAAACTGGCTGAATATTTGCGGGTTAAGGAACAGTCCCCGAAAATAGAATGGCTGGCGGATGAATTGCATGTATCTGTACGGACCTTGCAGCGTCAACTGTATAAACAAAATACTTCCTTTAAAAAACTGCTTGAAACCGAGCGCATGAAACGCTGTGAACAGTTACTGTTGCAAAGCATGAATTTTACGGAAATGGCCATGTGTCTGGGCTATTCAGATCAGTCGGCTTTGGCACGTGCTTATAAAGCCTATAGTGGTCAAACCTTATTACAGCGAAAACAGCAACTGAAAGCACAATCTGAACGATAAAAAGGGCGTATTTAAGGTACTTTGAAATGCAGCGCAACTACGCAGACATGCAGTTCACCTTTGCATTCGGCAATCTTATAAAATAAAAAATAAAAAGTCTGTGTCCTAGAGTGCAGGTTTTTGCTATTGCATGAAACTTTAAATTTAAAAGACAACATATTTATTTTTATCAATTTTTTATGAATAAGAATAAGTTTATCTTCATCAGGGATATTTGTTTACATGGCAAAATTAGGCATCTTTGATCATTGAGAAAAAGTCGTAAATATCAGTAAATGGTGCTCTCGGATTGTTCTGAAAAAATGAGATGCTGAGTCGAAAGTAGCGTGAAATGCTCAGGCTCTATTCAATGAGTAAAAAATAGCGTTACAATGCGTTGTCTTGTATTTCTACAAAGCCAACTCCTCAGTTCTTTAATAATTCAAGGAAAGTACAACCCTATGTCACGTTTAGCCACTCGTTTCGGACAGCTTAAATCTCAGCAGCGTAAAGCGCTCGTTTCCTATGTGATGGCTGGCGACCCTCATCCACAAGTAACCGTTCCATTGTTACATCAAATGGTTGAGGCTGGGGTAGATGTGATTGAGCTTGGTCTACCATTTTCAGACCCTATGGCGGACGGTCCCGTGATTGCCCTTGCAGCAGAACGCGCATTGGCAGGTGGAACCAATACCCTGGACGCTTTGAACATGGTGAAAGAGTTCCGTCAAAAAGATGCAGAAACACCGGTGGTTTTGATGGGGTATCTCAACCCTGTAGAAGTGATCGGTTATGAAAAGTTTGTGTCAATGGCCAATGAATGCGGTGTCGATGGTGTACTTCTGGTAGATTTACCTCCTGAAGAAGCCAAAGATTTTGATGATGTATTGAAGAAATTCAATATGGATCAAATTTTCTTGCTGGCGCCTACATCGACCGATGAGCGTATCCAGCATGTGGCGAACCAAGCCAGTGGTTTTATCTACTATGTATCCTTGAAAGGGGTCACAGGTGCTGCAACTTTAGATGTTGCTGAAGCAGCAGCCCGTATCCAAAAAATTAAAGCTGTGACTGACGTTCCTGTGGGTGTCGGTTTTGGGATCAGCGATGCTGCCTCGGCAAAAGCCATGGGTGTAGCGGCTGATGCTGTGATTGTTGGTAGTGCATTTGTAAAACAGTTTGCGAACTTAGCGCCAGAACAAGCCGTTGTTGAAACGGTCAATAAAGTCAAGGAGCTTCGAGCTGCGCTCGATGAGTTAGTATGAATCAAGAAGTGAAACCAGGCAAAATTCTTAGCCCAGCGCAGCCGTGGACGGAACGTCATGTTCCGGGTATTCACACGCCAGATGAGCAAACCGCACTCAAGGCAACCTTTACTGAACCAACAATTGAGTGCCCTGAATGTCACGCACTGGTTACACGTACCGCGATGACATTTAACGCCTATGTTTGTCCACAATGCGATGAACATTTGCGCATGAAAGCACGTGACCGTCTGAACTGGTTCTTTGACCAGGTACAAAATGAATTGGGTCAGGAATTTATTGCTAAAGATCCACTGCATTTTGTCGATAGCAAAGCCTATCCGGACCGTATGTCTGAAGCGCAAAAGAAAACCGGCGAAACTGAAGCATTGGTGGTGATGCAGGGTTTACTTAAAGATATTCCTTTAATCGCATGTGCATTTGAATTCGACTTTATGGGCGGTTCAATGGGTACAGTGGTGGGTGACCGTTTTGTGCAAGCAGCTGAAAAAGCGATTGCAGATAAACAACCTTTGATTTGCTTTGCTGCATCAGGTGGTGCACGCATGCAGGAAGGTATGTTATCTCTTATGCAAATGGCGCGTACCTCTGCTGCAATCCAACGCATGAAAGATGCCGGCCTACCATATTTGGTGGTATTAACTCATCCAGTTTATGGTGGGGTAACTGCATCATTGGCAATGTTAGGTGATGTACATATTGCTGAACCTAAAGCCATGATTGGTTTTGCTGGTAAACGTGTAATTGAGCAAACCGTACGTGAAAAACTGGAAGAACCGTTCCAGCGCGCCGAATATTTGCTTGATCATGGTGTAATCGATCAAATTGTTCATCGTCACGCATTACGTGATACTGTATATCGTATTGTAGCGAAACTGATGAATTTGTCTTGAACACAGCACCACTTGCAACAGACTCTTTAAACACATGGCTCGATTATTGGAGCCATGTTCACGTTACGGGTATTGATTTAGGTCTGGAACGGGTTATTCCTGTGGCTGAAAAGCTCGGTGTAACGCGTCCGCATGCTAAAGTGCTGACTGTAGCGGGAACCAACGGAAAAGGTTCAACCACCACCGCTTTGGCTGCCATTTTAAATGCGCAAGGCTATAAAGTGGGGTTATACCAGTCACCGCATATTTACCGTTTCAATGAACGGGTAAAACTGGCTGGCATTGAAGTGGATGATCAAACCCTGGTGGATGCGTTTGTGCAGGTGGATCAGGCCCGTCGTGACTGTGACCTATCCCTTTCCTTCTTTGAAGCCACCACACTCGCGGCTTTTGTAATTTTCAAGGCCAAGCAGTGTGATGTCTGGGTGCTTGAAGTCGGACTGGGTGGTCGTCTGGATGTGGTCAATGTGATTGAGCCGGATGTCGCCGTGATTACCAACATTGGCCTGGATCACACCGACTGGCTCGGTGATACGATTGAAAAAATTGCGTTCGAGAAAGCCGGGATTATTCGTCCGAATATTCCGGTGATTTTTGGTGGTTCGCAAGAGCTTCCTCAAGCCATACAAAATAAAGCCGATGAATGTCAGGCGCAACTGTTTGCCGTCAATCGTGATTATTTCTATCAATATACGGATGATGGTCAAGCCTGGATGTTTGCCTCATCGGGCAGCACTTTAAAACTTCCCCTCGGTGCTCTGGCACTGGAAAATATTTCCACAGCTGTGGCCGCGATTTTGGTCAGTGGTTTAAATGTGACTCAGGATGCCATTGCACACGGCATTCAGAATGCAAAATTACCAGGTCGCTTTGAAATACGCCATATTCAAGATAAAACCGTTATTTTTGATGCTGGACATAATCCCCATGGCGTAGAATTTTTGTTAAATCAGTTGCGAAAATTTTTGGAATACAATAAACAGTACACAGAAGTGATCAGCGTTTTTTCCATGTTGGCGGACAAAGACATCAATTCTGTCGTAGATTTGTTGAAAGATACTGTTTTAACATGGAAAATTTCCCCGTTAACCGTTCCGCGAGCAGCCACAATCGGGCAGCTTGAGGAAGCATTACAGGGCGAAACAGTACAACACTTCAATAGTGTTCAATTGGCTTTTAAATCAGCGCTAAATGAAACAAAAAATAATCAGTTGATCTTGGTATGTGGTTCATTTCATACCTTAGAAGCGGTATGGGAGTATTTGGAAGAATGTCAATGAATAGCAAACAACGCTGGATGGGAGGCGTTGTTTTATTAGGTGGTGGTGTTTTATTGGCAGCATTGCTTCTAAAGGGTAAAGAAGAAATATATCAGAACCAACTCAGAACTCCGGATTTAGCCGCTCAAGTTGAGCAAAAAAAGCCGGCAGCAGAAGGGGAAATGGTTCAGCTGCAACCTTTAACAGTTGATGTTGAAACAGAAAAACGTTTACTTGAAGAACAACGCCGGGCACGTGAAAAAGCGGTTGCAGAACAGGAAGCACGTGCAGCCGAGTTTCTAGCGATGCAGCAACAGGCTGAGGCAGATGCGGCACGTAAAGCAGCTGAAGAATATGCCGCTTTAAATGCTCTGCGTAGTGGAGCACAGCAGAGTTCGGATAATATTCCCCCTGAACTGGTAGAAGATGAAAAAGCTAAACAAAAGCGTTTGGCTGATGAAAAGTTGCTCGCTGAAAAAAAGTTACAGCAGCAGATAGTTCAACAACAACGAACTGATGCTGATAAAAAAATAACCGAAGAAAAACGTAAGGCCCAATCTGAAGCCGCAAAGCAAGCAGCCGAGAAAAAAGCAGCTGAGGACAAGGCAAAGCATGATGCGGAGCTAAAACGTAAAGCAGAAACTGAAAAACAGCTGGCTGCAAAGAAAGCACTGGAAGCCAAGAAAAAAGAACAGGCTGAGCAAGAACTGGAAGCCAAGAAAAAAGCTGAAGCCAAGAAAAAAGCAGAAGCTGAAAAAGCCCGAGATTTGCTGGAAAATGGCGATAAACAATGGATGGTTCAAGTGGCCTTGGCGGCCAATGAAGCCAATGCAGATGCACTGGCCTCCAGGTTGCGTGCCAAAGGTTATAAGGTGACCAGGAGCCCAACATCGAAAGGGGTTCGCATTATGGTTGGGCCGGCTAAAGACCGTGATGCCGCTGATGCTGCACGCAAGAAAATTACCAGTGATGCAAGTTTGGGTATGAAGTCGGCATGGGTGATTGACTGGGTTCCGCTCGATAAGCGCTAAACATGGCTTGAAGCTGAACTAAGGTGGATTCAACAGTTGCTGTTGAATCCATTTTACGTTTTCAGGACTGAATATTTTTTCAATATGAATCCAGACGGGGTGAAAACCGTAGCCACCATGTTTCATTTCATTGAGTGCATCTGCAATCGGCCAGTTTTCAAAAATAATCCGGTACATGGCAATACTTGCACCGGTACGGTCCGAACCATGATAACAATGAATAAGTATCTTGTGATTTAAGGCCTTGGCTTGCTGAATCTGCCGCATGACCTGTAATAAATCTTCACGGTTCATTGCCCAGGTGTGGATGGGGATATGAACCAAGTTAAAATCCGTGGAGGGCAGCACGGTCAGATCTTTATTTCTTGATCTTAGATTAATCACCACATCAATATCATGTGCCTTTAATTGCGGAATCAGCTCAGTTGAGGGCTGCTCACTACGAAACACATGCTCGCTAATTTGATAAAAATTATCTGTTTGATTAATTAATGTTCCCCAGTGCGTAGGGCGTTGTTCAGGTGGAAGTGCGGGTGTGGTCATGCATCCCATCAAGCTTGAGCTACCCAGTAAAATGGCAACAACTGTTCTTTTGATCATGCTAGATAACGCGCCAATTCAATCGGATCATGCGCACAGATAATCTCGATATTTTTTTCATTTTGTGCCAGTTGCTGGATGTTGTGCAAGTTATCTATACGCATCTGGTTATTTTCAGTAAAAAAACGCTCCAGTTTATCCAGTGTTCTCAGCCTGTTTTTAGGGTCAAGTTGCAGGTGAGAGTAATAGGCATCGCCACAGAAAAAAAGCCATCCATCCTGCTGTTTAATGGCAATTCCACAATGCCCTTGGCTATGACCTAAAAGTGGAATCATTAAAATTTCGTCTTGAAATAAGCGGAAGCCTTTTACTTGATGCAGGTTAAACCAGGTTTCACCCTGATCGGGTTCGATGAAGTTCCAGTATTGGTGTTGCTTGAATTGCTGGGTTTTATAACGGGCTTTATTTTTTAGGGAAAAAAAGCTTTGAGTAGTATTATATTCGCTGGAAAGCACATGCACGGTGGCATGCGGAAAATCGGAAATACCACCGGCATGATCAAAATCAAGATGGGAGATCAGTATATGCTTCACATCTTGAGGGCTAAACCCGAGCTTTTGAATCTGCGCAATTGCCGTGAGTTCTAAATTGTTTTCGATGCGGCCTAGCCGTGAGACCAGATTGCCTAAACGGGCTTTGCTATGCAGATAATCTTGTACGCCTAAACCGGTATCCACCAGCACTAAGCCTTGATCGGTTTCCAGCAGCAGGCAATGACAAACCACTTTGGCATGTAAGCCCTTTTGTCCGAAGAGTGGACCACAAACCGGGCACATGGTGCCGCAATGCAAATGATGGATGTTATAGATCACAATATTTATTCTTAAGATGATTAGGCGTATTTATAAACGGGCTGTGAAATAAACACCAACCTGATTTTGTAATTTAATTTTTGAGCAGCATAAAAAAGCCCGTCATCAGACAGGCTTGAACAAGATCAGGACATGGCTCGTCATTTTAGTCCTGATTTTTAGCATAGCTGTTCATATTGTGTTCGGAGCGAACATTATTTGTTTATTTTAACTCGAAGCATAGCTTCTCGTCTTGCGTTCGGGCGGCAGTGCCTTGCTGATCCTCACTCAGGCTGTGGCGTAAGGCGTAAGTATGGTGTTACAGCTTTATAGCCTTTAGGGAAACGTTGTTTGATTTCGTCTTCATCTTTAAGAGAAGGCACAATCACCACGTCTTCACCTTGCTGCCAGTTAGCCGGTGTTGCTACTTTATGGTTATCTGTTAGTTGCAGCGAATCAACCACACGTAAAATTTCATTGAAATTACGGCCAGTTGAAGCTGGATAAGTGATGATCAGACGTACTTTTTTGTTTGGATCAATGATCACTAAAGAACGAACCGTCAGGGTTTCACTGGCATTCGGGTGAATAAAGTCATAAAGAGTAGATACTTTACGGTCTTGATCGGCAATGATCGGGAAATTAACCGTGGTATTTTGGGTTTTGTTAATATCGTTAATCCAGCCTTTATGTGACTCAACATCATCGACTGACAAGGCAATCGCTTTAACACCGCGTTTTGCAAATTCATCTTTCAGCTTTGCGGTATAGCCCAGCTCAGTGGTACATACTGGTGTGTAGTCCGCAGGATGGGAAAATAAAATCCCCCAGCTATCACCCAAAAAGTCGTAAAAATTAATGCTACCTTCGCTTGAGTCTTGCACAAAATTTGGTGCGGTATCGCCTAAACGTAATGTCATTTTTATAGCCTCATCTGCTTTGTTATCTATGTTGATGCGATCTAATATGACGCATTTTTTTTTGCAATGAAAATAGTGTTTTTGTATTTCTTTATGAGTATATGGAATATAGAGGCCGTGATTGATTGTTAAAATCTGGATGAATGATGAATTTTATGACTATATTGCCTGTATAAAATTTGTTACATTGTTTGGCCTTAGCTGTCGTGTGCTAGAACGAGTGATCAGAATTTTTTAATTGGTTTTGTGCAAACCCCTTGTACTTCAAATTTCTAGCACCATAATAACGACTGAGAAAAAATTTATTCATTCGACAAGCAAGATTTAGAGAGTCTATTCATGTTGGCAAGTCTGATCGGAGGAATCTTCGGTACCAAAAATGAGCGCGAACTCAAACGCATGCGTAAAATCGTAGACAAGATTAATGCGCTCGAGCCGACGATATCTGCACTAAGCGATGCAGACTTATCTGCAAAAACTGAAGAATTCAAACAACGATATAATAAGGGCGAAAGCCTGGATAAATTATTGCCTGAAGCATTTGCTGTTTGTCGTGAAGCGGCAAAGCGGATCATGGGAATGCGCCACTACGATGTCCAGTTGATTGGTGGTATTACACTTCACGAAGGTAAAATTGCAGAAATGCGTACTGGTGAAGGTAAAACCCTGATGGGGACCTTGGCCTGTTATCTGAATGCGATTAGCGGTGAAGGCGTTCATGTCATTACCGTAAATGATTATTTGGCGCAGCGTGATGCCGAGTTAAACCGTCCCTTATTCGAATTCCTGGGTCTGAGCATTGGCATCATTTATTCCATGCAAGATCCAACAGAGAAAGCTGAAGCCTATCGTGCCGATATTACTTACGGTACCAATAACGAATTCGGTTTTGACTATCTTCGTGACAACATGGTGTTCTCTCTGGCCGAGAAGAAACAACGTGGCTTAACCTATGCGATTATCGATGAGGTCGATTCGATCCTGATCGATGAAGCACGTACACCGTTGATTATTTCGGGTCAAAGTGATGACTCGTCTCAGCTTTATGCAGCCATCAATAGCATTCCGCCAAAACTTCATGCGCAAAAAGAAGAAAAAGTGCCGGATGGCGGTCATTTCTGGATTGATGAAAAACAGCGTCAGGTTGAAATGACTGAAGTGGGTTATGAAGCTGTAGAAGACCAGTTGATTCAGATGGGGTTGCTCGCTGAAGGTGAAAGCTTGTATTCACCCTCTAACCTGAATCTGGTTCATCATGTTGCTGCAGCAATTCGTGCCCATTTCCTTTATCAGCGCAACGTGCATTACATCATTCATGATGGTGAAGTCATCATCGTGGATGAAAATACTGGCCGTACCATGCCGGGTCGTCGTTGGTCAGAAGGTTTGCATCAAGCGGTTGAAGCGAAAGAAGGTCTGGAAATTCAGCCTGAAAACCAGACTTTGGCAACCACCACTTTCCAGAACTATTTCCGCCTTTATAAAAAGCTTTCTGGTATGACCGGTACAGCTGATACCGAAGCTGCGGAGATGAAAGAAATTTATGGTCTGGATGTAGTACTGATTCCAACCCATCGACCAATGATCCGTAAAGATGAAAACGATCTCATTTATTTAAACCGCAATGGTAAATACAACGCCATTATTCAAGAAATTCAGCGAGTGCATGAAGAGGGTGTTGCACCGATTCTGATTGGTACAGCAACCATTGAAGCTTCTGAAATTCTTTCTGAAAAATTGAAAGAAGCGGGTATTGCACATGAGGTGTTGAACGCGAAGCAGCATGAACGGGAAGCAGACATTATTGCCCAAGCGGGTTCACCACGTGCTGTGACCATTGCAACCAACATGGCCGGTCGTGGTACCGACATCTTGCTGGGCGGTAACTGGAAAGCCAAACTTGCCAAAATTGAAAATCCAACCCCTGAAGATGAAGCACGCTTAAAAGCCGAATGGGAACAAAACCATGAAATGGTATTGGCCTCTGGCGGTTTGCATATCATTGGTTCAGAACGTCATGAATCACGCCGTATCGATAACCAGCTGCGTGGTCGTGCCGGTCGTCAGGGTGACCCGGGTGTTTCACGTTTCTATCTGTCGCTTGAAGATGACCTGATGCGTATCTTCGCTGGTGATCGTGTGGTTGCGATGATGCGTGCGATGGGTTTGCAGGAAGATGAAGCCATCGAACATAAGATGGTGTCGCGTTCGATTGAAAATGCACAACGTAAGGTAGAAGCACGTAACTTCGACATTCGTAAGAACCTGTTGAAATACGATGACGTGAATAACGAACAGCGTAAAATCATCTATTCACAACGTGATGAAGTGCTTGCTGAAAGTACGCTACAAGATTACATTGAGGAAATGCATCATGAAGTCGTGAAGGGCGTGATTGCTAACTACATTCCACCTGAATCGATTCATGACCAATGGGATATCGATGGTCTGGAACGTGCATTGCGTGAAGAGCTCGGTATTGATTTACCGGTCAATCAATGGCTGGAAGAAGACCGTCGTTTAGATGAAGAGGCATTGGTAGAACGTATTTCTGACGAAATTGTTACACGCTATCGCAATCGTCGTGAACAAATGGGGGATGAATCAGCAGCCATGCTGGAACGTCACTTTATGTTGAGTGCCTTGGATCGCCACTGGAAAGATCATCTTGCAGCGATGGATTACTTGCGTCAGGGTATTCACTTGCGTGGTTATGCGCAAAAGAACCCTGAACAGGAATACAAGAAAGAAGCCTTTAACCTGTTTGTAAACATGCTGGCTATCATTAAATCCGATGTAATTACAGATCTTTCACGTGTTCATGTTCCTACAGCTGAAGAACTGGCGGAAATGGAAGCACAGCAACAGGCTCAAGCAGAAGCAATGAAGTTGAATCTGACTCATGCAGAATTTGATAATTTGTTAGCCACCGATTTAACCGGTACTGAAACTGTAGAAGTTGAGTCAGGCTTTAGTCCAGCTGAGCAGACATTTGCACCGCCTGCAAGCCGTAATTCGCCTTGTCCATGCGGTTCGGGTTTAAAATACAAGCAATGTCACGGTAAAATTTAATTTTTATCTTAAGCATTCAGCCACTTTATATATTTATTTCCCTCCGGATTTGAATCGATAAAGTGGTTTTTTATTGCAACAAAATAAGAGTTTATTTTTGCAAGAAGTGAATATGTTTGCAGAGCACTAAATTAAGTGGTATTTAGTGCATATTGATGAATATTGAGTAGCGGAAAAGATAATGAAAAAAGTATTACAACCATTGATGATTTTAGCTTTAGTTATTCCAGGTTTGGCTTTTGCAAATGAGTCATCAAAAAATACAGCGGCAAATGCTGTGAAAGATGAAAACACTACGGTTATGAGTCCACGTACCGGAATTCGCTATACTTTTGCGAATCCGCAGCAACGTCCAGTAGTGCTAAAAACTACAGCAATCACCCCTGTAAATGCAGCTAATGCAAACCGCATTGTGGCATCAAACCCGGCTTTATCTGCGGCAAGTCAGGAAAAAGCCAAGCAGGCACTGTTGTCGGAATCGGCTCAGTTGGCTTCCAACTAAATCTAATATATTGCTAAAACCAGTCTGCGGACTGGTTTTTTTGTGCCTGAAAATGTCAAACTGATAAAAAATAAATCAAACAAAGTGTTCTGCTCGATTTTTTGCTGAATTTCTACTAAGCTGTCTTTTTATCACGAACTTATTTGGAAGTTTAAAAATGGCGGTGGGTGACTTAACAATGCCACAGATGCATGTGGTTAAAGGTGTAAAAATTGGTTCAGCTGAAGCATATGTACGCTATCAGAACCGACGTGACCTCGTTATTTTTGAATTTGCTGAAGGTTCAAATGTGGCCGGTGTATTTACTCAAAATGCATTCTGCGCAGCACCGGTACATGTGTGTAAAGCCCATTTGCAAGTAGGTAATCCACGTTATCTGGTCATAAATACTGGGAATGCCAATGCAGGGACTGGTAAAATCGGTATGGCGAATGCTCAGGCGGCTTGTGCCAAACTGGCTGAACTTGCCGGCGTAGCTGCTAGCGAAATTTTACCTTTTTCAACTGGTGTGATTGGCGAGCAGTTGCCTATTGAACGCTTGATGAATGGCTTGCAGCCTGCTTTAGACTCTTTAAAGGAAGATGCTTGGTTAGATGCGGCAACAGGTATCATGACCACGGACACACTGCCTAAAGGGGCATCAGAACAGTTTGAAATGGATGGCGTGACTTATACCATGACCGGTATTTCTAAGGGTGCCGGCATGATTCGTCCAAATATGGCGACCATGCTCAGCTATGTTGCGACCGATGCACCCATCAGCCGTGAACTGGTACAGCAGCTATTAAAAACCACGGTGAATGTTTCATTTAACCGTATTACCGTAGATGGTGATACCTCAACCAATGACTCCTGTATTTTTGTGGCAACAGGTCAGGCAGGCGGTACTGAAATCACCTCAACTGATGATGCACGTTATGCAGTAGTTCTGGATGTTTTGACCCGTGTTATGAAACGCTTGGCTCAACTGATTGTACGTGATGGAGAAGGGGCGACCAAATTCATTACTGTTGCAGTTGAAGGTGGAGCAGATACCCAGGAATGTTGCGATGTAGCGTATAGTATTGCCCATTCTCCACTGGTAAAAACTGCAATTTTCGCCTCAGATCCGAACTGGGGACGTATTCTGGCCGCGATTGGTTATGCAGGGGTTAAAAACTTAGATGTTGAAAAAATCCAAGTTTGGTTAGATGATGTACAAATCTGTAAAGATGGTGGTGCGGCAGCAGACTATACGGAAGAAGCTGGTGCACGCGTGATGTCTCAGGCTGAGTTGACCATTCTGGTCGATTTGGGACGAGGCCAGGCAAAAGATACTGTTTATACCTGTGATCTGTCTTATGACTATGTCAAGATTAACGCGGATTACCGTTCGTAAAATTCAAATTGAGTGACAAAGCCTCCGTTGTGAGGCTTTTTTAGCATTCAATCAATCGGCAAAGGGCTGGTGAATGAGCAATTGCCCCCATATCATCAGTGACTTGAGTACGCTTGTGTTAGGGCAAGCATGAAGATAGAGAAGACGTTGTTATGAATGATGCGACCAATTTAATTGCCAATGACGCAAAATCGATTGTGCAGGCGCATTTAGATCGTTTAGGCGAACCTAAAGATATTCATTTAAGTGATGAGGTTAAACAGGAGAAGTTTGCACAAATTCTGGCAGAACTCAAAAAACGTGATGCTGTCCTTGTCGCTCACTACTATTGTGATCCTGAAGTGCAAGAAATTGCTGAATTGTCTGGCGGTTGTGTTTCTGATTCCCTTGAAATGGCACGTTTTGGTCGTGACCATCCTGCCAAAACCTTGGTGGTCGCTGGGGTCAAATTTATGGGGGAAACAGCAAAAATTCTTTCTCCTGAAAAAACCGTACTCATGCCAACTCTGGAAGCGACCTGTTCGCTGGATTTGGGCTGTCCAGTCGACGAATTTACTGCGTTTTGCAATGCACATCCGGATCACACTGTCGTGGTCTATGCCAATACATCTGCTGCTGTTAAAGCACGCGCAGACTGGGTAGTAACCTCAAGTTGTGCTGTGGAAATTATTGAGCATCTCGATAGCCTGGGTGAAAAGATTATTTGGGCACCGGACCAGCATCTGGGGCGTTATATCCAGAAGAAAACTGGTGCAGATATGCTGCTTTGGGATGGGGCTTGTATTGTGCATGAAGAATTTCGTGCACGCGGTATTGCTAGTATGAAAGCATTGTATCCGGATGCAGCCGTATTGGTCCATCCGGAATCACCAGAGTCAGTGGTGGATATTGCTGATGCTGTGGGAAGTACCTCTCAACTGATTAAAGCAGCACAAACCCTTCCGAATGAACGTTTAATCGTTGCAACCGACCGCGGTATTTTTTACAAAATGCAACAAGCCGTTCCAAACAAGATTTTGATTGAAGCTCCGACAGCGGGTGAAGGGGCGACCTGTCGCTCATGTGCGCATTGTCCGTGGATGGCTATGAATGAACTCGATGGAATTTTAGAGGTTTTACAAAAAGGTGATCAAGAAATACACGTTGATCCTGTACTTGCAGAACGCGCTAAATTGCCACTTGATCGTATGTTAAGCTTTAGTGCGAGTCTAAAACGTTAATTTTGATCAAAAAACACCTAAAATGCTTGATAAATAAGCGGTTGAAGTGATTTTTTAAGTTTTTTTGAATATAGGTGTTGACGTCTCTTGGCGTCACGCCTAAAATGCACCCCGTACCGCACGATGTGCGATACACTAAAAGCTGAGATGAACGGAGTATGGCGCAGCTTGGTAGCGCATCTGGTTTGGGACCAGAGGGTCGTAGGTTCGAATCCTACTGCTCCGACCAATTCTTCAAGGCAAGTATCGCATGATAGTAATATCATCGGTCATGCGCCTGTAGCTCAGTTGGATAGAGCATCCGCCTTCTAAGCGGATGGTCACAGGTTCGAATCCTGTCAGGCGCGCCATTTGGTAGTCTGGTATTTAGAGCCAAAATGTTGTAACGGTGGATGTAGCTCAGTTGGTAGAGCCCCGGATTGTGATTCCGGTTGTCGTGGGTTCGAATCCCATCATTCACCCCAATTTCGGAGTATGGCGCAGCTTGGTAGCGCATCTGGTTTGGGACCAGAGGGTCGTAGGTTCGAATCCTACTGCTCCGACCATTTTAAGTATAAACTTAAAAGTAAATGATCCGCTTAAATGCGGTTTTTTTATGCCTGAAATTTGATAATAACATTCAACATTCAACATTCAACATTCAACATTCAACATTCAACATTCAACATTCAACATTCAACATTCAACATTCAACATTCAAAAGGGCTTAAATAATAGATCTCTTGCGAAAGTCATTATTGAAAATTTATCCGGTTTACCAGTGCAGCGATTAAGTTAATGCGTAAACCGAATCTTTTCCGTCTATTTCGATAGCGTTCACTTAATATTCTAAATGTTTTCAATTGACTATTGATGTGTTCGATCACAACTCGTATTTTTCCAATCATTTTATTGTACTTTTTCTCAACATCAAATAAGGGTATATTCTTCTTTTTCTTTATTGGCATCAATAATTTAAAGCCATCTTGCTCTAATCCGTAGTACCCTAAATCGGTCATAACATATTCACAATGTTTGAATTTCTTAACCGTTTTTCTTGCCAGTTTAATGTCATGCTGACTGCCATTCGATATATCTAGCCCTATGATTTGTTTGCTCTTTGGATGATAGATCACTTGTGC
>NZ_VPCP01000131.1:0-5027 GCF_013418145.1 Acinetobacter sp. YH12201
TATTGACACAAAATAGGGGGTTAAAGCTATGATATTTAAGTGTTTTTTCTGTCGGTTTTTTTACTGTATTTTTAATGGATTTTTCTGCAGAAATTGCCCGATAAACTGACTTAAGTGATAAACCTGTAATTTGGGCTATATCTTTAGCTTTCTTGCCCATTTTATGCAGTTTTCGGGCTTGTTGGCGTTGTTTTGCGTACTTATAGCCTTTTGCTTTACCGCCTTTTTTACCGCATTTAGATGCTATCTGGCTAATTTCTGATTTCGTATATTTCTGATGTTCACCAAATGAGCCGTAACAAAAGCTAGTTATGCTATGGCAAATCGTAGCAACTTCACTAATAGAAAGGGGTGGACTGCACTTCGCCTGATTCAGTTCTTGAGCAAAATCATTAATGCAATTTTCAAACTGGGTGAATGTCCATTTCTTGCCGTTTTTGTTATAGAGCGTATAAGCATGCTGACGGACTGTATCAAAAAGATATTGATTGCGTTCACCGATTTGCGCAGTGCTTTGGACTTGCATTGTTTTTTGAATGCTTTTTTCTTTTAGACGATCAATAAACGGCTTAGCAACAACTTCTAACTCAGAGATTCGAGCAAGTTCATACATCTCATAGCTTGTTGAACGCATCCCGATCACGTCCCAATGCTTTGAATAGGGGTTTTTAGCGATAAAGTTATGATAAGCATCATCACCGCCAAATATGGCGTTTAAATGGCGTTTGAGGGCTTTATAGAGACTGTGTGCTTTTGCGCTGTAGTTGGCTTTTTTGTTGCTTGTATCAATACAGACCCAATTTTTAAGACAGTAAACAAGCTGAACATGCTTATTAGCTCGATTTTTAATAATTAAGTTTGGAATAGGGGCATTTAAAGTGCCATAGATAAAGGCTTCGATACTGTCTGCAATAGGTTTGTCTATATCTATGATCAGTGTGCCGACTTTAAAGTCTGTAGCAGTCTTTAAATATGCGAAATCAGCAAAATCAGGCTCATCTTTGTGAAACCAAGTTGGTTTTTCACCTGCGAGTGCAAGTTTTGAAGCCCATAACGGACAACTATCGGGAATTGAAAGACGAAAAACGCTAAGAGATGCGTCAAGATCAGACTTTTGAGTCTGTTGTTCTTCGTAAAGTAAGGCTTTTTTGCGTAAATTAAACGCTGTTACAGTTTTTATCATAAACAAGTCTATAGTTTTGACTTGTTAATTCACTGTATCCACCGCATAATATAGGAATACATCGTGGATTCAGTTACTAACAAGTCGACTGATGAAGCCAAAAAGAAGCCTTGTGTCGTCGAAAACTGGGGCTTTTTTTTGGTCTGTACTTTTTCTAATTCAAGAAAATGTATCTAATTGCTCTCAATTTGAAGCTACTCTACAACTAATGCAAGATTTTTTTTCGATTTGGTTGTAAATCTTGAAAAATAAATCTGTTACCTCATCAAAACCTGCAATTTGTTCAAAATTAAGACACTTTTTTTTCGAGTACAGCAATGTAAAACATTGCTACGCAGAAAAATAAAGGGTCATCTTCTACTTTTACGCTTGATCACGTTGAATGCTTGATTTAACTCAATCGGGTCATAGTTCAAGCTTTTACACAAAGTAAAAAAGTTTTGATTGTCCATTTTTTCATGACACCAATTTAGCTGTAACAGCCAATGCTTTTCTGCATTTAATTGTTCGTACACATCATGTAAATAAGACAAGTCTACATTTTCCATTTCAGAAAAAGTAAGCATTGCAGCATAAGCAACGTCACTGATTGATGATGTTTCAAAGTGCTTGCTAATATCTATTTTCATAATTTTTTCATCTCCTACATTGTGAATCCGTTGTCATTATTACGTTCAATAGCTTTTGTTTCAGCCTTCGGCTGAAATAACGGTTTAACTTCGTTTTCTTTTTTAACAAGATGATTTAAACGATTTTCATTTGAAGTTCGTTCAAGTGAGAATGTTCGATTGAGCTTTTGTCGAGTGTCGTAATTCAGATGACAGCCTGATTTTTTCATATAATCAATAATGCGCTCATCATTGCGTATCATCTTGTTTACAATATCAATTTCATCTCGACTTAGCCCCTTTTCGTAGTGCTTATAGTGTCCTAGTTCTTGAAATTTGGTTTCGATGTAGTAAGCGACTTGCTCAATATTTCGATTCTTAAATGCTTCATGCTGACGTTCTGACCAAACAGAAATACGCTCCGCAGTCGGTGAGCGATAACCATTGTTTTTGAAATATCGAGTTAAATCAGTACAGGGCTTCGGTTTAATCACAATATTACTGAGTTGTCGTGCAATTAAATCAATGTGTTTAGTTGTTCGATCAAGTTGTTGACTGAAAGTTCTAGCTTCTGAAGCTTGTTGTTTAACTCGCTGACGTTGATTTCGTTGTTTGTTGCTGTATTCAGTGATGATGCTGTCGAAAGTGCTTTCGTTAATTGCGATTGTGTGAGCTGTATATCGTCCAGCTTCGGCTTTAGTTCTTGATTGATCTTGCTCTGCACTAATTTTTCGATATTCGAGTTGTTCAACACAGTGAGCAATTTCTCTTGCAAATGTTTTTGCGCTTGCATTCCGAATTTCTGTAAAGATTCTGTCAAATCGAGTTGCGGAACTTGGCTCATCTGCTGAATTAGTGCTGTGTTGCGCTGTTCTAAGTGCTCGATGTACTTCTTCTGCTCGTTGATACAAGTCTGCTGTAGCTCGTTCTGTTTCTGTAGCAAGCTGACTTGCTGACTGATTAACTGCTGTAATTCGCTCATTCACTTCACCAATAAAATTATGATCAGAATTAGCAGTAACGCTGTGCATGATACTGACAAAATTAGACTGATTTTCTGCTGTTGTTGCTGTGTCTGTTGTTGCTCTAAGCTCTGAATATTCAAGTTTTCGGCTTGCTTCACTAAAGTTTGGACTTGATTCAATAACTTTGCTGATTTCTGTGTGAGCTTGTAAACTGACTCCGTTTGGTCTTGGGTTTTGCTGATCAAAACTTGGCTGTGCTGTCGTATCTCGCTGTCTATGATCTGCAAGCGTTGTCGAGTATTTGTCTGCAAAGAATCTAGCTCTTGATTCAGTTGCTCGTTGAAGTTTGTTATAGAGTTCATTAACTCGTTTTGCATCGACTTCATTTGCTCTTGATGCGCTTTGATCTGCTTCTGCTCTAGCTCGATTTTCTGCGTAAGCAGTGACATTGAATCCATCTTTATAAAACTCCCCTGCCATTTTTATGGCTGTCTTATCACCATGAAATTTAATAGAAATAGTATCTTTTGCGTTTCGTGTGATGATTCCATACTCTGACAATGTTTTGACAACATCACTACGGTCTTGAATCACGCCCGCATTGATACGTTGAGCAACGATTTTATTTAAAAGCTCTTTTTTTTCAGGCTTGGTTTTACCTGAAAAATTAATTTCAATGGCCGCTAATCTTTGGGAATGTGTGTGGTGCGGTAGCTGCACATCAGCTTTCAGGACTGCTAAATCATCAGGTTTGGACCAGGAGTATTTTTCATTTAAATAATCCCGAACTTTGTCGAAATATTTTTCGTGTCCTGGAGGAGCAATATTTAATGACTTACCTGTTGCAAGATCGACTCGTGGTACTAGAACATGCACATGCTTTGAACCATCCTGAGCTACGTGTAGCACGGCATTCATGTGATAGCGTGTCGGGTCTAAATCAGCAAAAGCATGTTTTTCAAATTGATCTAATGTTTCTTGAATCTGTGCATCCGTTGGATTGTCGTCTTTTGACCATGCAATGACAGCGGAGCTGTAGCGATAATCAAAATCTAGGCTTTCAGTAATGGCAACGAATGTTTGTGCATCACCTCTAAGCGTTTCAATCTGAGGGCGTAAGTCGCCCTTGCTGTCTTTCTCAGCAAGTAAGTAGCCAACGGCTTTCCGTGGACAGCCTTTGCCGTGCTTGGTGAATTTAATGTGCATCGGTTTCGACCTCCGTTAGCTCAACGGCTTTGATGACTCGACTTCGTGCATTTTCGATAGCAGTATCGGACATTGTTGTTTTTTTAATTTCACCAATCACGCTATGTATATCTTCTTGAATTGCTTGAAGCACTTGCAGACATTCGATAAAGCTAAATTCTTGAGTGAGATCCAATTCAGATGCTTTGTCATTTTTAATTAAATTCAAGGCTCTAGCGCACTGATTCAGATTTGTACCAACTCGCCCAAGTTCCATCAATAATGCTGGGTCTACTTTTGGCGGTGCCCGATGGTGCTTTTTTTGTTTGAGTGGAAATGTGGGTTTCACATAGTTTTCAATTTCAACTAAATGAAATTCTGCACTAATCGCATTTTTAATTAGTCGATTGTTGAAGTCACTAAACTGTAAGTTTCTTTTCTCAAGAAAATCATCAAGCTGATTTTTTTCATCAACTGTCAGACGTAGACGTTTAACTTCTGATTTCGGATTGATCTTTTTAAATTTTGTTAAGTCTTCATCATCCATTTTTACCACTCCCCTGCTTTGGGTTTTAGGTTTTGCTTTTGGGGGTTTGGGGGCGAAGCCATCCAACAAGACTTCTGTGCTACAACTTTTCGGAACTGCGTAGCAGGGCTGAAAATTGTAGCTACAGAGTAGGCTTGCTTAATTACAATAGCATCTTGCTTTTGTAGTAACAATACTCATCAGAGTGTTGTTACACAAAGCAAAGGCTATCTGTAATTATCGGGTCGTGAGTTGTCTGAGGGGGGAAAAGCAAAAACAAACTCTTTGCTTACGACTAAGCTTAAATATTTAATTGATTAAAGAGTTTCACAGTTTGAATATTTGAAGTTTTAAGATTTAGAGGCTTTAAAATACGCTTTGGCTCGCTTCGCTCGCATACAAGATGAGAATTACTACGTAATTCTTTTACCAAGAGCACACTACACTGATAGCTATTGACACAAAATAGGGGGTTAAAGCTATGATATTTAAGTGTTTTTTCTGTCGGTTTTTTTACTGTATTTTTAATGGATTTTTCTGCAGAAATTGCCCGATAAACT
>NZ_VPCP01000132.1:0-4832 GCF_013418145.1 Acinetobacter sp. YH12201
TTAGACCTTTAGCCAATTCGGCAGCCATACTTTTGATTGTTGCTTCATCCATGTGAAGTACCTTTTGTAATTATCCTCTGAAGGATAAATGAAAATTAAGTACTTACACAAAATTTAGAACAGTCCCTATGTCGAAGAAAATCGCCAACTTTCTGCCATCGCTCTGGTTACTCATGTGTTTAACAGTAAAGCTGATCTGTATTTATCCCAATTAGACCATGACACTGTGGACCTGTTTATTCAGGCGCTGCAAGATGACTTTATCCTGATCAATCATTATGGAGAAGCATTCGGTCATACCCGAATTCATGAATCATTTTTAAAGTTACGTCTGGAAGAATTTAAACTTACAGCCCTGGTTTTAGCCTTCAAGGCACAGCAACAGACTGGGCCAAGTGAATTGCAACAGCAGAGGGTGGAAGGCTAATACCAGCGATCTGTAAAAATGGTAGAAAGAGATATTGTTCATCAGCACAAGTGCTGTAGTTAAGCTAATATAGTTAAATAGATAAACTGAAACAAACTTGAGCTAATCTATATGGCATGATATAGCTGGTACCTAATTACAATAAGGAAACGCTCCATGACACGCGATTTTGAACAATTCCCCGATGATGAAAATGGTAATGTACTTTGGCAAATGGCCGAAGATGGCGATGACCTGACCGAAGCGCATGAAATTGAATTTTCCATTGCTTTTCAGTCTGAAGAACAGGCACAAAAATGTGCACTTTATCTGCTTAAAGAAGAGCAAAAAATTAGCCTGTTTGAAGATGAAGAAGCCGATACGGTCGAGTGGATTATTACCATTTATGTGTATATGGAACCTGAATATTCAGACATCGTCGATCTGGAAGAATGGTTCACTAAAATTGCGACGCAATATGATGGCGAATATGATGGCTGGGGCTGCATGGCCTATGTCTATGAAGATGAAGAATGGGAAAATGAAGTCAAAAGTTAATCCATATTCCTAAAAAAAATTAACAGGTTGGGGATGATCCAAGTTAAGCCAATCGGATTGAACCTGTTAAAACACGCCTTAAGCATTTAGATGCTTAGGGCTTTTTTAATGGCAAAATTTTATTAAAAGCATCAGAAATGAGCTGAAACTCAGCGCTGCATGACTAAAAGTGGGTTTCTCATTATTTTTAAGTTTCTATCTGTTTTAATTCTTCTGAATTTTTAATTTAAATATTTGATTTTAATAAGGTTGTGTTGCGATTTTTAACTCAGCTATTTGAATGTCATCTCTCTGCGTTGTTTACCAAATACCTGCAATGTATTTACCAAGCACTTCCTTTGTAAAGAAAACTCTTTGCTAGATTAATACATAAATTGCAAAAAAGTTTATCTCTATTCCCAGAAAAAAAGGAGCATAGCATGGCAGTCAATCACTATGTGGCCTATGGTCCAGAAGTAGAGCAAAAACAGGAAAATGAAGAAGCAGACATTCAGCACATCGTAGAGTATATGGCGCAAACCCATACTCAGGTTTTTGACAAGCATCGTCATGCGGTACGAGATGCACATGCAAAATCTCATGGTTTTTTAAAAGGCATTTTGATCATTCCGGAAAACCTGCCCAATCACTTGGCACAGGGAATTTTTGCCCATCCGGGTTATTATGATGTCATTGTGCGTCTGTCTGCCGCTTCTGGAGATTTGCGTAGTGATAAAACACCCGCACCTCATGGTTTTGCCCTTAAAATTTTAAATGTACCGGGCGAGCGCTTATTGCCAGAAGATTCAAGCGATGGAAAAAATCAGGATTTCCTGATGGTCAATATTCCGGTGCTGGCTTTTGGGACGGTACGTAAATATATGCAAATGCTGCCTTTCATCATTGAAGGAGAAAGAACGCCTGAACTGGTCATGCATAGCCTGCGCAATGTCATTCGTGGAATGGATCATCTGCTCAATCGCGCTGGCTTGCCAGCATCTACGATGATAAAAGGTCTGGCACGCAGTCAACATCATGTGCTAGGAGAAACCTATCACAGTATGGCTGCTCTTCGTTATGGCAACTATATTGCCAAAATGAGTGTGGCACCTGAATCTGAATCGGTGAAGCAGTTGACCGGTCTACAGATGCATATTCAGGATGATTCTGGCATACGTGATCTGGTACAGGACTTTTTCAAGCATAATACGGCTGAATATGTGATTCGCGCCCAGCTCTGTACTCATCTGGGCCGTATGCCTGTCGAAGATGCGTCGGTCTTATGGGATGAGGATGAGTCACCGCATCAGGCCATTGGAACTTTACATTTTCCGCGGCAAAATACCTTCAGTCCGGCACGTCGGGTTTATTCGGATGACGTGCTGTCTTTTACCCCATGGCATGGGGTAAAACAACATCAGCCTCTGGGTTCCATCATGCGTGTACGTATGCAGGCTTATGAACGTTCATCCTGTTTTCGGCACTGTATGAACATCCAGCCCCGCACAGAACCCAATGATATTGATGATATGCCAGATTAAATATTCACAGCCGGATTTTACACTCAGACTAAAAATACCTGCCTGAATGCAGCTGTTTTAGACCTATACTGTTTAGGGATATTTTAATTGCTGATTAACAAGGAAGTGAAAAACCTGCTTAATATTGTATTAAAGTCCTACATAGTCATAGAGTAACAGCAATAGTTTTCATCTTAGATCAGCATTTAAAAACAACAATAAGATGAGGTTGTAAAATGAGCAAAAGTAATACGGTTAAATTGCATCGGGTATTGAGCGCACCCCCAGAACGGGTGTTTAAAGCCTTTATTGATCTGGATGCTCTGGTTAAATGGATGGCACCGCATGGTTTTACCGCGAAGGTTCATCATCTGGATGCAAAAGTGGGTGGAAGCTATAAAATGTCGTTTAGCAATTTTTCTACTGGTTCCAGCCATTCCTTTGCTGGCACCTATCATGAAATCATTCCCAATCAATTGTTACGCTATACTGACCAGTTCAATGATCCCAATTTTCCCGGAAACATTGAAGTGGTCATTCAATTCAAAGCAGTGTCGGTGGGAACTGAAGTGCATATTACCCAATCGGGTATTCCTGATGTTATTCCAGTGGAAGCCTGTTATTTGGGATGGCAGGAATCTTTGCAACTGCTCACTTTACTGGTCACTCCTGAAATTCCAGATCAATAGTGCTTTACAATGCAAATTCAAATTAAACGTGCCTATGCCGAAGTTTTACCTTCAGATGGCAAACGTATTCTGGTTGACTGACTGTGGCCCAGAGGCATTAAAAAGGAAGATGCCAAAATTGATTTGTGGGTTAAAGAAATCACGCCATCGACTGAGCTGCGAAAATGGTATGCGCATGACCCCGAACATTGGGACGAATTTCAGCAACGTTACAGGGCTGAACTGCGTTCACAAGCAGAGTTGTTGCAGCAAATTAGAGAAATCGCTAAACAGGAAAAAATTAGTCTTATCACCGCAGTAAAAAGTGAAAGATATAACCATGTGATTGTACTCAAACAGGTTTTAGAGGAAAGGTGAAAGCATCTGCTGAGTAGATTTATTCCATAATTTAAATAAGGTTTTAGCAGGTGTTTGGCGGATAAAATGCTATAGTAGCGTTTTTGAGGTTTTTTTTATGTCTTTGCCAAATTGCCCCAAATGTAATTCAGAATATGCTTATCAAGATGGCGATTTGCTGATTTGCCCAGAATGCGCTCATGAGTGGAAAGAGGGTGAAAGCAGTACTGAACAGGCTACAATTATTAAAGATGCAAATGGCAATGTGCTTGCTGATGGCGATACAGTTACCCTGATTAAAGATCTGAAAATTAAAGGTTCTTCATCGGTGATTAAAGTCGGAACCAAGGCGAAGAATATTCGTTTATTACCTGACTCAAGTGATGGTCATGATCTGGACTGTAAAGTGGATGGTTTTGGTGCCATGAAATTAAAATCTGAATTTGTGAAAAAAGCTTAATTCACTACATTAAAAAACCAAAAAAGCTCTGGCGACATGCTGGAGCTTTTTTATGAGCTGGTGCCCATTTGCGCATGATTTTGGAATTGGTTTTTTATAATGGCTATGCTTGATTCAACATTGAGATATCTATCTGATGATTACTCCCTTCATGCTATAACTACCGTCCTTCATCTTAAAGAATTGTTGTTATGCCGCATATCCATCTTGAATATTCAGACAATGTAGAAAATTTTCAAGCAAAATCCCTCTTGCTTGCTTTAAATCAGGCGCTGGTTGATGGAGCTTATGTGACTGCCGCAAATGAGCTAAAAAGCCGTGCCATTTGCCAGCACGACTATGTCATTGGTTTGGGAGATGTTTCACAAGCCTATGTCCATGCGAAAGTTTCTTTATTGGCTGGATGTAGTTTGGAGTTACAACAGCAAATTGCTCAAGTGATTCTACACACACTTGAACAGCACATACCAGCTCAAAGCCAAGTCAGTGTACAGATTTGTGTGGAAATATTGGAAATGCAGAAAGCCACTTACGCTAAAAAATTGTTTAAGGCTTTGCTTCCTGATTTAGTCCGCGGGTATAGAGAGAATAGGTTGGCAATTTTTCTCTTGCATGTATGTTTACTGTGCTTGGCTAGAAATAGCCAAGCGTGTATTTAAGACGATAAATCATTCAAATATAAATCTAAACAATGATTATAAAATGTACTTTTTTTGAAATAAAAAGTCATTTTTATTTCATATAAATAGCGTATTTTTAAGTAAGCGTCCGCTGAACACACCTTATGAATTCATCCTATAAGCCTTAATTTAGTCCCCACTTAAAAACAAGTGGGGACTAAAATTTATGACTACAAATAATCAGACATCCATCGCATCTCTTGC
>NZ_VPCP01000133.1:0-4424 GCF_013418145.1 Acinetobacter sp. YH12201
GATATTGGCTCTTGTGTTCAAGCTGTCTCTGATAGTCTGTGACGTTTGCTCGATACCGTTCAGAAGTTGTTCCTCGGTATTCTTCAATTCGTTGTTGTACTTCTTGTCGATATTCGCCAGTAGCTCTAAAGCCTTGCTCATAAATTTCACCAGTTAAACGGATAGGACGCTTTGCGCCCTCGTATGGGTTTTCTATAGATATGGATTTTTGAGTTTGTCGAGTAACTTTGATTTGATTCGATTCAAGCCATTGCACCAATTCTTGCCGATCCGCAACATCACCAGTGGCAATAGCCCGATAGACTCGTTGGTGTAACTGCGCTTTAAACTCCTTAACGTCTTTGGGTAGATTCTTTTTATTTAAGAATAATTGACGATGTGCAGGATCATCTGGGTCATACAGTGAATGTTCGGTATTGGTGATCTGTTTAAACAGATCCACTCGATTGAGATCCACGGGTGCATAGAACGGCTGTAGTCGTTTTCCTGTTGAAAGCTCAACATTGGGAATCACAAAATTTAGCTCAAGCCGTGTCTGCCCAGTATCCTGATTCACTTTGTCTTGATGCTGTACCCATAAAATTTGATACTGGTCTTTCTCTAGTCCCGGGAATAAACATTCCTCAAAATTTTGCATGATTTTCTGTTTATCCTGGTCTGATAAATCATGCTCATAAAAGGACAAACAACCACTGGTATATTTTTTGGCAAAAGGACTGCTATCAATGAGTTGTGCTGTCAGTTCTACATCACCATTGAGCACTTGAGCATGTTCACGCTCTCGATCTTCACCTAACAAATAATCGAGACAGCCTTTTGATAAACCTGAACCATGTCTAAAGAAATCAACGATCATCTGGACGTAACTCCCGAAGCTGCTGATCTATGGAAATCAACAAATGAAGTAACTTCACTTTGTCAAAAGTACCTACCCCTGCAATATCGGTATTCACTGCTTTAGCAATCTGATTCACATTATTACCAATCCGAGCAAGTTCTAAAATTAACGCTCGCTCTGTCTTGCTATACGAAGATTCAACAACCTTTGTTGCTTTAATTTTTTGGTCATCTTCTGCTTTGGAATTATGAATTTTAGTCGCTTTCTCTACTGCTGCTTGTCGAAGTAACTTTGCAATCGAACCATAAGGATTATTGCAATCAAGCAATTGATATTCTGATTCTGAAAGTCTGACTTTAAAGGTACGCTCTCGAACTGCTTTACCTTGCTTATTCTCTTGTTGTTCCTGTCCTGACATTTCAATCTACCCTGCTTTAGCTTTTGTAAGCTTTAAATTGGAAAATCTTTGATTTTTTGGTTTAAAGCTTTTCGGGGGTATCGGGGGTGAAGCCCCTGATCAAGGTCACAGCTTACCACATTTAACATAGTTAAATAGGGGTAGCTGTGTATCCTTGCTTATTTAAAAATGGACAGAGTTGTTATATTAAAATTAAATCAAATGACACGGTATATAAATCCTAGTAAGTATTGGCATAAATCTTGTAAAACAAAATGCTCTCAACTCTCTTCCAACGTCCCCACATCCCTCGCTTTGCTCGGGCTGATGGTGAACGTTGAGAGAGTTTCGGCAATACTTTCCCTAAGGGTCGCTGATTCAAAATCAACATCCCTTAAGTATTGCCGATTAACCTGTAACTGGGCTGACGGAGCCACGCATCGGTCGTATCCGCACATGGGTTTACAAATACCATGCAGACAAGGACTAAAGGTTTGTACCTTCTCCCACGCGCTCCCTGTCGAAGTATGGCGGTATCTCTGCGAGGATTGCTCCAACATGCAACTTAACCAACCTATACAACTACTTCCAACGCTCCGCCTATGTGAGATCCCCTGTAAGCGGTTTAGCCTTTAGACTATCGCTACGATGCACCAGTGACACTTATTCCCTCCACATGCACCGCATATCTTCCTAAAAAGGATGCACAGAAGTAGATAAAGCTCGACCGTTAGGGGCTTATTTGATGATTTAAACTACTGAATTAACGAAGGACTTCAAATTGAGGCTTGTATAACTGTTCTAATTCTTTAAAATAGATAGTGGTACTAGCCTTTCAGGTGAATATCAGTATGAGTTGCAAGCTCTGCCGATCTTTCGTTAATTGATGTTGCAAGCATCAAATAACTGTACCCCTCGAATTTAAAGGAAAAGCCCCTTAAGTTGCAAGACTTAAGGGGCTTTTCCTTTAAATATTTAGATAAATTTTTACTTATTATCTTTTATTGGATCAATTTGAACCAATCTATCCAACGGATTTCTTTCTCGAATATGGACAATTCGATCATATGTTTTTTCCACTCCTTGCAAATGAGGTGGAGCTAGTTCCGGATATTTTGTAAAGAAATGCATTTTTATATTCAATGCATGATCTAAAATAAAAGCACTTTCAATCCCATAATACTTATCTTCATTAAATAAACTATGAGTTGTTTCTAAAAGCTCCTGAATAGCATTGTCCAAATTTTTAATTTTTTCATCAATAATCTGAATATCATCAGGTACTTTATCTACTCTATTATTCATATTTAACTGCACACTTTTATTTACTTAAGGAAGAATAAAAGAACCTGTAATTCGACATCTGTCAAATGCTACTTGGCATTTCCAAGTTTGTTTCAGACCAATAAAAGCTCCAACTCCATTTCGACAATTTTCATCTTTATAAATATTTATTCCTCTTTAAAACACAATAAAGGTAATCACAATGAGAATTAAATTATTTTTAATATCTATGTCTATGTCACTTCTATCTATGAGTAGTCTTACCAGTGCAGGATTTGGTACTTCAGAAGGCCCTCCACAATGGGGGCCATGGTATTTATATCAGTCGAATTTGAATACTTATACAATTGAATGTGTCTATAAAAGAAAAGAAATCAAAGAAAATAATGGGGGAAGTATAGGGTCTATTCGTACAGAAACTCAACGCGTACAGATTGCCCGTTATCCTTTTGGAAGATATCCTGATACACTGAATTGAGTCATTAAACTGTTATGAAACCTAAATATATGAAAAAAAAATTATCTGTCTTTCTTTTATGTTTTAGTTTGGGATTAATTAGCCATACGGCTATGGCCACAAGCTCAACTCATTCAATGAGAACCTCTACAGGACAAATTATTTCAGTTGGTGATAACTACATTAGTATGGTAGATAAAATTCAACAACAACCTGTGTCTACAAGAAGTTATGAAGTAAAAGAAAAATCTCAAAAATATACGGTTAATGAGTATATATATTTAGTTGGTAACACTTACTACACTATTAATATAGTTAATAGTTCTATCCACTCTATTACATGGGATAGAAAAAACTAGCAATTACATACCAAAATGCATACCTCGATCTTGCTTAGGTCGAGGTTTTTCTATTTCTTGTTTCCGCTCATTCATCTGGACGATATTTTTTTCAATATCTCGGATGTTTCGAGCAAATTCTTCTGAGCTTTGGCTACTTCTGACGAGACTAAATGCTGTGTGGTTGAGATTCTCTCCAGAACCTCTTCGTTGTTCGCTGTAATCTTGCTCATCTCTCGAACTTTGCCATTGATCTGCTCGGTATAGCTTGCTGTACTGCGTTCTAGCTCGTGAAATTGCTTCTGTATTGTCGATAAGGACTTTTGTACCTGTTGCAAGCTTTCCTGATCGCTCTTGATTGCTTTTGATTGTGCTGACAAGGCTTGGATAATTTTGGTTTGCATCGTATCTAAAGCTTGCTGTTGCTGCTTCAACTGCTGTTGTTGTTGCAGTAATTGCTGCTGTTGTTGTTCGATGATTCTCAATAATTGCGTTTCTAATTCGGTCATCGCTTAGTACCCCATTGGAATCATGTAGCCGTTCTGCCAACTCCCTGCGTCCTTGTTGATCTGTACGCATAATCGTTGCTTGTTGTTCGATAGATTCTTGCATGTACTGATATTCAGACTGCCCCCTGATTTGTTCAGATGATCTACCCTCATTTGTTTCTCGTTGATCACGGTATTGAGTGTCTTTACTTCGCTGTACTTGTTTTTGGCGATGAGACCAAGCGATAAAATCGCTATAAGCAAAATAACTACTGCTGAAATCAGTCCCATATTCAAAATGGTAAGTTTTTTCTGTACCGCTTGATTCTGGGCTTGCTGTTCTTGGCTCTGTACTTGCTCGTTTAATTGCGTTAAATGGCTCAATTTCGATTGCAGCAAGCTTTGATATTGGCTTAACTGCTTCTCGACCGTCTGGGCGTTGCTCTGAATGCTCTGGGCGATTCTCTCGTCCGACTGCTGGATAGCGGTCGCTGTGATATTGGCTCTTGTGTTCAAGCTGTCTCTGATAGTCTGTGACGTTTGCTCGATACCGTTCAGAAGTTGTTCCTCGGTATTCTTCAATTCGTTGTTGTACTTCTTGTCGATATTCGCCAGTAGCTCT
>NZ_VPCP01000134.1:0-4197 GCF_013418145.1 Acinetobacter sp. YH12201
GAGTTACACCGTGACAGCCTATGGAATTGAGGTAATCCCAAGCGCAATAGCAATTGGTTCTTGATGATGAAGTAGGAATTAAACATTAAACCCACGTAAGTAGGTTTAAGTAGGTTTTAAATAACGGTTGCCAAATTCAGTGGTTCTTTGCCAATATTCTATTCATTCACATCATACTCCTGTTGCCTGACCGTTTGACTGTCTTATTGTCTTCGTTGGGGGGGGCATATTTGGATACATAAAAAACTCGCTGATCAAGTTAATTTAACTCTTTCTCGGCATTAAATTCCTAGAGCAGCAGTTTCAGATATCTTGCAAGTAATATTGGTGGTACTTAATCTGGTAACTAAAAATGAAATACTAAAAATTAAATTAATATAAAACAATAAATTAAAAAATAGTATGATGCGTATGATACGCATCACATAAAAATTGCTTAAATTTGCTATAATTAAAATCTGCAGTGTCATTAGTGGTTGGGTTTAAATTTATGAGTCTTACGGAAGTGAAGGTACGCCAGGCCAAGCCCAAGGAGAAAGTTTATTTTCTTACAGATGACGATGGCTTAAGTTTGAAGGTGGAATCGAATGGACGTAAATCTTGGAGTTATCGTTATTCAGTAGCAGGTACTAATAAGCGTCCGCGAGTGAAGTTGGGCGAATATCCTTTCATGTCATTAAAACAGGCCAGAACCGCCCGGGATGAATATAAATTTAATGGTTATAAAAATGAAACAGTACATAAAAAAAATATAAAAACATTTCAAGATATTTGCGAAGAATGGTTGGAGTTTAAAATAAAAAACTCTTTTAAAGATGAACCTCGTTGTGGTGTTATTCAGTTAGCAAAAAAATGTTTAAATCATGAGGTTTATCCTGATTTAGGAGATATACCATTTAATGAAGTGAAACGATATGATTTAGTGACTATCGTTAAAAATATAGAAGCACGTCATGTCAAGGAACCGGTTAAAAAAGCCTACAGTTATTTAAACCAAATTTATGATTATGCTGTGGCAATGGGTTACTGTGAATATAATATTGCTCACGGATTAAATAAAATATTAATAAAAAATAAAATCAAAAAAAATTATCCTTATTTAAAATCAGAAAATTTACCTAATTTTATAACCAGATTGAGTCAAGTTAATACGGACCCTATCATAAAAAAAGCCTTATTATTTAAACTTTATACTGGAGTTCGTGGGGCTGAGCTTCTACTTTGTGAACCACATCATTTTGATTTAGATAATAAAATTTGGAAAATACCAGCTTTGCATATCAAACAGTTCCGACGGAAAGTCATTTTAGGCCATGATATTCCTGATTTCCTAGTCCCTTTATCAGCCCAAGCAATTACTCTGATAAAATCGGCTTTAGCTTGGTCTCATGGTGAAAAATATGTATTTTCTAGCCCCCGTTATCCAGATAGACCTCTGCATTTTAATACATTAAATATAACCATTCGAAAAATGGGCTATGATAAGGATGAACTATCTGCACATGGTTTACGTTCTACTTTTAGTACTATATTAAATGAATCTGGATTATTTCAGTCAAATTGGATTGAAGCGCAACTATCACATACGGATAAAAATAAAACACGGGCAAGCTATAATCATGCTGAATATCTTTTACAACGTATTGAAATGATGCAGTGGTGGGGGAATTATATCGCTAGCCTAGTTAAGGATCAGGTTGCACAAGATTAATCTATATAGGCTTCTTCCATAAATTATTCTTACTTAACTGCAATGTCTAGATTGAGGCAGTTAAATTTAATCAAATTAAATCTCAAATTCGCTTTTTTACTCGGTTACCGACAATACTCATCAAGTATTTTAAACTGCCAGATATATGATCAGTCCCCATTCTTCTTTTATTGATTTATGATAGGAATCTCATATTGATCAGATAGCCAAGTTCTAATTAAAACCGCTTTTTTTACAGACTTTTATTTGACTGATTTGTTATGCTGTCGGATGATTGATGAACACAATTTTCATGTGGCACGTGATTTAGGACGGCGTCAATTAATTATCGCCGATGGTGATCACCACCTTTGTGCGGTGTACCTGCAGCATGAAGATGCCCTCACCGACTATACAAGATTTGACTAGTCTATGACAGCTGCTAAAAAGTTCCCTATTTTTGATGTGATTGCAGGTTTATCTATCGCAGGTTTACTGCTGCCTGAAGCGGTCGCCTATTCCAATATGGTCGGGTTGCCACCGCAAAGTGGTCTGGTGGCACTGGTGCTGGGCTTAGTGCTGTATGGTCTGATCGGGAATAGCCGTTTTGCGATAGTTTCTGCGACCTCATCTTCTGCTGCAGTCATGAGTTCAGGTCTGGCAACCATAGTCATGTTTTCTTCGCCGGAACGGGCAGGTCTGGCCTATACCCTGGTATTTCTGTCGGGCATTTTACTGGTGATCGCAGGGTTATTTAAACTTGGAGATGTGACACATTTTATTGCAAAACCTGTACTGAAGGGTTTTTCCTTTGGCCTGGCACTCAGCATTGTGCTGAAGCAACTTCCTTTAGTATTACAGGTACATCCCGAACATAGTAATTTTTTTCGTCAGTTGTGGGAAATGCTACAAGCCTATTCGAGCTGGAACTGGCATGCTTTGATCATGGGACTTTGTACCTTTTTCACTTTGCAATTAACCCAGCGCTATAAAACTATTCCAGTGGCCTTGTTGCTGATTATTTTAGGTATTAGTTTCAATGTGATGGGATATACCCACGCATGGGGAATCCGTTCTGTTGAGCATTTTGAGTTGGTTCTACCGAGTATTCATTTGCCTCAGTTGAGTATGAATAGCTGGTTGCAACTGGTAGAACTTTCACTGGCCGTTGCACTGATTATTTATGCCGAATCTTATACTTCAATTCGTAGCTCGGCCCTAAAATACCATGATGCAATCCAGCCAAATCGTGACCTGATTGCATTGGGTGTGAGCAATATCTGCTCAGGACTGTTTAAGGGAATGGCGGTTGGAGCAGGTTATTCGGCGACTTCAGCCAATGAATCTGCAGGGGCAAATAGCAAAAAATCAGCCTGGGTAGCAGCGCTGGCCGTGGTGATTTTTTTACTGTTTTTTCGCCAGTATATCGCCAACATTCCTGAACCCGTTTTGGCGGGTATTGTGATGTATGCAGTCAGTGGACATATTCGTTTTGCCCCATTTAAACAGTATTTTATCTGGCATAAAGATCGCTTGTTGTCGATTATTGCAATTTGGGCAGTGATTATTTTTGGTGTGCTCAATGGGTTACTGATTGCAGTGCTGGTGAGCATTTTAATGTTATTGAAAAGCTACTCTGTTCCTCGAATTGCCTGGCTTGGACGTCTCAATGGCGGGCATGATTTTGTTGATATTAACCGTTTTCCTGAAGCTGTAGCACCTGATGCTATTTTAATTGCACGGCCTGATCACCCCCTGTTTTTTGCCAATGCAGAAAAAATCTGTCATGCAATTCTAAAAAAGGTTTCTGAGCAAAATTATCAGCATGTGATTTTGAATCTTGAAGAATGCCCAAGCCTTGATAGTACCAGTATTGAAGCATTGTTATTGTTGGCTGAGCATTTGCAAGAGGAGGGGATTAAGCTAAAGTTGGCACGCGTACGCCGTTCAGTCGCAGAAACTTTATTGTATGTGAATAGTCCTTTATTCCCCCGGCCGAGTTATGATGCACAAAGTGTCGATGATGCCGTGAGCCAGATAGAAAATCATCGTTCGACAGCAACTTAAGCGCACGGCGTAAACCACGCGTACGATACAACTCTGGAAAAAACGACTGAGAGCATCCTCTACCTGATCGTCCAGTTACAATCAGCAAAATGCGAATCTTGCTGGGTGGAAAACAATACACTGATACTTTATGGGCAGAACATTTTGCTGTCAGCACACATGCAGTATTTAAAATATGTACTTGCTCAAAGCTGATCCTGACAGTGTACTATTTTAATAGGATCTGTCAGGTTATATCGGACAATTGATCAAGAGCAATGACTTGACATACTCCCCCCACTTTCGACTAGCTCCTTGCGAAACTCGTTTCTCAGGGATTCTAAAAGCAAAGGCTCTTAGGCGACTTCCTCACGGATTTCGCTTGCTTTCTGCTTCGCAGGGCGACCTTTACTGCGTCTTCCCTCCACAGACAAAACGGTATGTCCTACCGCTAAGATGTT
>NZ_VPCP01000135.1:0-4117 GCF_013418145.1 Acinetobacter sp. YH12201
TCCACTTTAGATATTTGTTTAAGATGAGATGTAACTCATTGAAATGTGTCATCATATTCGTCGTCAGAAAACAAGTATTATGCCATTATTTCAATGAGTTATCTTTTTTTGTCGTGTACAAAGAAAATTTATGAAAAAAGTCCATCTCATCCAAGCAGATATAACAGCTTTTGCTGTACATGCCATCGTTAACTCAGCAAATAAATCTTTGCTTGGTGGTGGGGGACTTGATTATGTGATTCATAAAAAAGCTGGACCATTGATGAAAGAAGAATGTGTTCGTCTAAATCAAGAAAAAGGTGGATGCCCTACAGGTCAAGCAGAAGTAACAACAGCAGGTAATCTGCCTGCTAAATACCTTATTCATGCGGTTGGACCACGATGGTTAGATGGCGAACACAATGAGCCACAATTGCTTTGTGATGCTTATAGTAATGCACTATTCAAAGCTAATGAAATTCATGCACTCACTGTTTCTTTTCCATGTATTAGTACAGGTGTTTATGGTTTTCCACCTCAAAAGGCTGCTGAAATTGCGATTGGCACCATACTCTCTATGTTGCCTCAATATGATCATGTTGCAGAAGTATTTTTTATCTGCCGAGAGGATGAAAATTATTTAATTTATAAGAATATTTTATCGAATATCGATGATCCAAATATTCAGATTCTGATTTCTTAGTTTAAATTATCGAAAGCTCGTATAAGAATTCAGCCACAATTTTGGCTAACAATTCATGTTCTTCTTGTGATTCAACAATATCGACCATCAAATCATCTAAACCTGTTTGTTCCTGAATGGTAACACCTTGAATTTCTAGATAAGTCAGCATTACAGCTAAACCAGTTCTTTTATTACCATCAACAAAAGCATGACCTTTTGAGATAGCAATACCAAACCATGCTGCGATCTCAAAAATGTCGCTTACATTGCTGTAATACATCTGCTGATCTATACGGCTTAATACGCTTTCTAGCTTTTCAATATGACAGCCTGTTCGCCCCACGCCAGTTTGTAATAGGATCTCATCATGTACAGCGATCACGAATGTTGAGCTAATCAAACTCATTTATAAGCAAGCTCTTGAAGTTCTGCTTTATGCTGCTTAATAACTCGTTTAGCACTGTGCATCACAACACGTTTTGTTGCTTCATCATTGCTAAATTGAATTGGTAATACTTGACCTGAAACCTTTTGGCGATTTGAAACTTGATCAAGGCTATAGTCTTTTAAACGCTTTCTCATCTTCATACCCCTATTAAAAGAGAATTTCATTTTAGCCTAAATTAAACAATTAAGTACAATAGTGAAGATCTTTTCTTGGAATAGCATTTTCTGAATCTATATCAAAGAAATCATAAATTTTAGTGGCTGTTACTGTGTTAAATAATTTTTTGTCCATATACACGATTGCTTTTCCTTTATTTGCGTCGAAAATTACCCTACCCCTTGGAATCTGTTCATATTCATAATGACGTAGTTCTGGGTATACACTTTGCATATTTTTCCAATAATCGACATGTGTATATGGACTATCAATTAAGCCTATTGAATCTGCATCATTTAAATTGAATGGATGAGCTATGCCGATAACTTGCTTTTGCAAAAACCAAAAAATTCCTATTTTCATTTTTCATCAACTGATTAATTTCCCTAAAATTAACATAATACACGTTATACGAAGTTAAAAAATCGAGTCTAAAAACTTAATTTTTATGTATTTTTTTTAAATTAAAACCTAGGCCAGTGCCTAGGTTTTTTAATTTCGTATAACAGCCATTATGTTAAGTGGGTATGTTTTTCCGCTGAATAGTGAATTAAGAATGCTCTATAAAATCATTTGTTATTTGCCTTTTAAAGAAGGATTTATCTATGGGAAAGTGGCAATTAATACTTTCTTTACTTCATCTGACGTATTTGGATCTACTTTAAGCTCATTAACGGCTTCAATAATCCGTTTACGAACAGCTTCATTCTCTGGCAGTGAACCCTTAATCTCATGTTCTTTCTGAGTGAGTAGCGAAGCATTATTAAGAGCACCCAGAGCCAAAATTTGAACCTTTGGGTTCGTATCCTTTAAATAAGGAATAATATCGTCTGCTGCTTCAATCGGGTCTAAATTCGTTAGGGATACAAGAATTACACTTAATGCATCAGGGTTCGATTCATTTTGTTTCAACAAATCAACTAGCTTATGGATTTTATCTTCTCGTGAATATGTAGGGCTATCATTAATAGCAATCGTACTTTTTACCCATTTAGGAGGCATTCCATGAGGGAGATTGGGCGCATTGTTAGTGATACCGTCATTAGCATTAAGAGGCAGAGTATTACGGTTGGAACTGATCTTTTCTTGAGTTTCCATCAGCTCTTTACTATGTACATCATCACTTTTTTTGGCAAAAATAAAAAATCCAATAAAAGCTACTACGATTGCCGTAATAACTAAATAAATCAACTTACTATTATTTTTCATATTACCTACGTTTTTAAATAAGAATGTTGTTACATCAATAGAAAAAGCATCAAAGAAACTTTAAATTATATTATTCACCAATTAAATAGGCTCATTCAACGCTTTTTCCAAGAGTTGATATAGTGTAATAATTATTGAGTAAATAAGAGAATTAAGTTAATGAAATACTCAAAAGAAAAAATAGTAAAAGCCCTATTACTTGCTCCTTTACCACTACTTTTTTTCACAGCATTGCTATTTATCATAATGAATCGTGAATATAGTCTATATTCAATTTTTGTGGTTTTTGCAGGGCATGGTCTTGTTTACTTAGCTTATAGTATTTTGACAGTACCTTTTAGCTTTATGGTCTCAATTCTTTTAAATCGTTATAGTATTCTTAATTTGCTAACTATCTGTATTAGCTCTTTAATTATTGCTATGCCATTTTTTGTTCTTTTTGGATGGAGCCATACAGGAGAAGTTTCGAAAGAATGGTGGAAGATGTATACCGACACTTGGACTATCTTTATGGCTCTAATTCCAGGCTTGTCTTATTGGTTATTTTTAACTGATTTTAAAGTTAAAGAATTATTAAAGAAAAAAATAATATATTTCAATATATTAGCTTTTGTTTTGACTTATTTGTCTTTGTTTCATCAGAAATATACATTGATAGACCGGATAGTTGTAGACAAGCTTGGAAAAGTTGAAGTTATAGGAGGAGGATTTCCATTACAGTTTTTAGTAGATGGTGAAATATCTCCAGGCGGTAGTATAGCACTAGATCCTTTAAATATTATTATAGGAATAGATCAATTCATTTTTTTATATTTTATTCTTGATTATTTATTTTGGCTTATGTGTCTTTTAGTCGGTTATGCGTTTTTTCGAAAGATAAAAGTGAAATTATAATGTCTAAAATATTTATAAAATTAGGAATTTTACTTGTAGGTCTATGTCTACTTCTAATCATTAATTCATACAAACAGAAATTAAATCATGATAAAGAGATGGCAACACAGACAACAATACTTTTCTTTAATTCACTTGCTAAACATGATCTAGAATCAGCAATCAAATATGTTTGGCCAGATGCGCGATTACATGAAGATTTAAAAAGTTCTGAAAGGTTTCTCTCTTTCAAAGACTCAAAAATTTTAGAAGTAGTAAGGATTAATTATGATTCAGCGGAAAGTAGACCTGAGTATTATCAAGAATTTTATAAAATTATTTCAGTGATGGTAAAAGTTAAAGTCGTCCATATAGATGATGCTGGTAGTCCAGTAGGTGACTATATTTTATTTATTACTCTTGTGAAACAATCTCCTCAATCTGATTGGCTAATTACAGAATTTGGTAGTGGGCCTTAAGATAGTAATTATAGAGAAAAGCTAAAATTAACATAATACACCTTATACGAAATCAAAAATGGGAGCCTTTAGCCACTACTGTCCCATAGTTTGCTTTAAATAAAAAAACCTGAGTCTAAATAGTTAAAATATGAGTGCAAACAAACACTTTAACTATAAAGGACTCAGGTTTTGTCACATCAGAATACCGTATTTCATCAATTACTCAAACCCATTTTAAGACAAGATTTTGAACGTCTGGCTAAACTGCACCACTCTGGGCAAAAATTAAGATCAGCCACCCGCTGG
>NZ_VPCP01000136.1:0-4032 GCF_013418145.1 Acinetobacter sp. YH12201
TGTTCCACTTTAGATATTTGTTTAAGATGAGATGTAACTCATTGAAATGTGTCATCATATTCGTCGTCAGAAAACAAGTATTATGCCATTATTTCAATGAGTTATCTTTTTTTGTCGTGTACAAAGCATGATTTTATAAACTATATTTTTTAGAAGTCATTTTTTAATTATATTAGATAAATATAGTACGATTATATAAAAATATCCCGAAGCCAGTAAGATTAAAATCTAGCAATAAAATTTTAAAATATTTCAACCGATTATAAATAATAAAGTCAGATATTTATCTAATAAATATCTGACACTAAAGTTTTATCTGAAATTGCAATCAATATTGATCGGCTTTAGTGATTCGTTTCAATGCCGGATTCAAGCGTTCACGTTCTAAACGCTCAACATGAGTCTGCTGTTTCCGAACCGGTCGGCCATCCTGAAATAAAATCATCTCTCCTGGTACAAAAGCGTTCCAGGTTTCATTTTGGGTTAAAGGTTCTGTGGTAATGACGGCGACACGATCTTCTGGAGTCGTCACCTGACTGAAATCAACTTCAACGTCCAGATCAATCAATTGTGCCGGTTTAAAAGGATATTCACGTACCAGCCAGTGCAATTTGGTAATTGCATACGTAAAGAGTGCCTGACCGTTCGATAGACAGAAATTAAAGGTACCATGTTCGGCTATTTTTGGAGAAACTTCAGCCAATAAATCGAACACCTGATCGAGTTTGGGTTCATGATAACCAAACTTAAGTACCAGTTGATCTAATAAATAACAGAATGCGCGCTCACTGTCGGTATTGCCGACCGGAGTAAAACGCCCCGATAAAGTTGGATTAAAGTCATGTAAATCACCATTATGGGCAAAAATCCACTGCCGCCCCCAAAGCTCACGGCTAAAAGGATGTGAATTTTCCAGATTGATTTTACCTTGGGTGGCTTTACGGATATGTGCAATCACATTGCGTGATTTAATGGGATAATTACGGATCAATTCAGCAATCGGCGATTCAACTGCGGATTGATTATCAACAAAAAGTCGGCAGGCTTTATCTTCAAAAAAGGCAATGCCAAAACCATCACAATGGTCTGATGTAATGCCAGCACGCTGAGAGAAACCACGAAATGAGAAAGTCACATCCGTTGGCGTAGCACAATTCATTCCGAGTAACTGGCACATAATCTTGATCAAATAGCAAATACATGATTTTTCTATTTTGCATGACTGGGCAGAGGGTTGCAAATCTCAATTCACGATAGTCATCACGATTTTATGTATTAAGACAAAATTGAGATTTCAATCATCAGTCTATTGAGCGGGTCAAAATAGTCGCCATAAAAAAGCCTCACAAGGAGGCTTTTTAAAATCACGGTTTAATGCTTGGCACGGTTGGTAATTAAAGTTCCTACCCCATGATCGGTAAAAATTTCCAATAAAGTGGCATGTGGAACACGGCCATCAACAATATGTGCGCTGACCACGCCACCTTTGACTGCATCTAGTGCACAGCCCACTTTTGGAATCATGCCGCCATAAATCACACCCGTTTCAATTAAACGGTCCACTTCCTGGGTCGTTAAACCCGTCAGCAGGTTTTTATTTTCGTCCAGCACACCGGTAATATTGGTCAACAGAATAAGTTTTTCTGCGCCTAGAGCTTCAGCGACTTTACCTGCCACCAAATCGGCATTGATGTTATAGGTATTACCTTCTTCATCGACACCCAGAGGTGCAATCACAGGAATGAAATCACCTTGGGTAAACATTTCCAGAACATCGGTTTTCACACCAACGACTTCCCCCACCAGACCAAGATCAATCTGCTTAACCGTACCATCTTCAGCGGTTTTTTCCATCAATAACTTCTGGGCACGTAACAGGTTACCATCTTTACCGGTCAAACCAATGGCACGACCGCCGTGCTGATTGATCAGATTAACGATGGATTTATTTACGCTACCACCTAGGACCATTTCCACCACTTCCATGGTTGCAGGGTCAGTCACGCGCATGCCATCAATACGGTCAGATTCACGTCCCAATTGTTTCAAGAATGAATCGACTTGAGGCCCACCGCCATGCACCACGATTGGATTTAAACCTACAGTTTTTAACAATACAATGTCACGTGCGAACGAGCTTTCCAGCTCCGGATCAGTCATTGCGTTGCCACCATATTTCACAACCAGCGTTTTACCTGAAAAACGTTGAATGTACGGCAAAGCTTCGGTCAAAACTTGTGCTTTGTCGAGGCCGGTATGTTGATATGGCATTCACCTCTCCTTATTGAGCATCTAAAATGTCTTGTGCGATTTGAGGATATCGGTCACTTAACATGGAAACAAATGTGTGTCGAATATCGTTTAATCTTACAGGATTATCCGCATCAAAACGCACTGTAAAATATTCACCGGTATTCGATGCCCGAATAATGCCAAATCCATCTTCAAAATCAAGTCGTACACCATCAATTTTACTTAATTGCGCATCAAAATCATGACTTTTCATTTCAACATCATGTAATACCGCTGTTGGTTCTTCACTATGGGTACTAATGTAGAGATCTTCAGTACAACTGCGTTCAGGATAAGCCAGCAATGCTTTTGATAGCGTTAAATCCGGTTGTTGACTTAAATATTCGAGAACACGTAAGGCTGCATACAAACCATCATCATAGCCAAAACCGCGCCCATCATTAAACACATAATGACCGGCGTATTCTCCGCCAAACACCGCTTTGCCTTGTGACTTCGCCATATAGCTGCGTAAAAAAGAACTTCCGGTACGGATCATTTTGGCCTGTCCACCTAAATGACGAACCGTATTAGCCACCATGGTCGAACATTTGACATCAAAAACCACTTCATGACCGGGATGGGTCTTCAGGCATATTTCTGAAAATAAAGACAGCAACCGATCTGCGGAGATTGTCGTACCATTTTCGTTTATTAATACCAGACGATCACCATCACCATCCAGAGCTATACCGATATCGGCTTGTTGTTCAAGTACGGTTTTTCGTAATTCAACAAGATGTTTTTCTTGTGAAGGATCGGGTGCATGATCGGGAAAATGACCATTGGCTTCACAACGAATCAGTGTCAGGTCGCAGCCCATTTTTTTTAGCACTAAAACGGCACAGCGCCCTGCTGAACCATTCAAACCATCCAGTACCACCTTAAAAGGTCTTTTTAACTGAATGTCCTTCAATAGCGCATGTTGATATTCAAGACAATATTTAACCCCAATTTCATGCTGCATGGGTTCAATCAGAATTTTTTCTTCTGGAGCAAAAATCGAGCAAGCCGCTAAAGCTACCTGTTGAATCTGATCCGGACACGGCGGTTCGCCTTGAATAATCCATTTCACGCCATTATCTGTTTTGGCATTATGACTGGCAGTCAGCATAATGCCATTACCCTCAAATTGACGTGCAATAAAATACAGCAAGGGAGTCGAACAACAGCCAATAATTATGGCATGCAGCCCTTTTTCTTGACACACTTGTCTGATAATTTCTGCATATTGGGGACTAGTTAAGCGCGCATCGTAACCAATAGCCAGTTGAGTTTGCCCTAACTTTTGATATTGCATCACCAGTCCATAGGCAATGGCTTTGACAAGTTCAGGCGTCAAAAGTGATATGTGTCCACGAATATCATAGGCACGAAAAATTTGTGATGGGAATTTTTTATTTTGTAAATTCATAATTATTTCTTCTATTTACAATAATTTATGAAATAAAAATTTATGAAAGGTTTAAGTGGATCCAAATTTGCCAGTCCATCATGTCAGGGAGGAGATTGTTCATTCACATTCTAAAAGCATTTCATCTTTTTAATCAATGATAAAAATATAGTAAATACGTATACAAATATAAACTATATATTTGAAATATAAATATATTATAGGACTTACGCAGTATTATTTATAGATTCTCTGTGGTAGCAGATGATTTTTATCGAGAATAAAGTCATCAATGAAGTTTTTGATCATTGGTCTAAATAATTTCTTCTGCCAACAATATACATTTT
>NZ_VPCP01000137.1:0-3763 GCF_013418145.1 Acinetobacter sp. YH12201
CCTTTCACTTTTTCACGCCCCAATTGGATAAAAATGAACAATTTCGTAAATTATAATTCTTTAACACTAAAGTTACATGTTACTTATGATTAAAAATCATTTAAATGATACATAATTTCATGAACTTCCAGATTGTAACTTTAGGGTATAGTTTAAAGTTACATACTTGAATACAGAGTTTGTTCTTATTCATAAAGTAGGCCTTCATTTGTTCAGATTAAGCAGTCAAGCTAATCAGAGTCATGGAACATTGATCAAAGAGTAGGCGTGGAACATGAGAAATCATAAAAAAAGCCCATTCGAGGGTGAATGGGCTTTTCATTATGCTACAACAATTTGATTTTTAAGTAAATAAATTTTGCATTTCGTATAAGGTGTATTAGGAAATCTTAAATTTAGATAATATTTATCAATGTCATTAAATTGCAAATTATTGGATAAACTGCCCCCCTATTCTTGTCCATGGTCTACCAGTCATTTTCATTTCTAGAATGTATTTAAATAATCTTGCGGAAGTTATATGAAAGCTACTCTATGAGCATCTTTTCTCTTTTTTAATAAAGATTAAACTCTTGCCTTTATCAGTCAGTGTAACGTGATAGCGAATAAACTGGTGTTCATATAAACTCTAATTATACTGAGAGCTTTTGATTTTTTTAAATTTTTGCCATTCATACTGAATTAACATACAAGTAAAATCAAAATTGATAAATATCCAGAAAATCAATATTTATACTAGAGCAAGCTTGTATGAATTTTATGAAAAATATACGAGTAACAACAGGGGTAATAATGTTTAAGTCTATTTTATTAGGATCTTTTTGCTTAATAGCTTTAAGTGCCTGCGGTGGAGAAAATGATTCCTCAGCACCACAAAATGAAAAAATAACGACAAAAGAGCAAGTCTTTCAGAAATTAGAGGATGAAGGGAAATTACCAAAACTTGAAAGAACAGATTCAATTTTAGGGATTGATAAGGACCAAAATGGCATCCGTGATGATATTGACGCTCATATTGAACAAAAATATAAAGATGAACTTGAAAAAAAAGCGGTTCAACAATTTGCAAGGAATAGTCAGCAAAAAATGGCTGTTAATTTAGAGAATGAAGTTGAATTACAAGCATCATCTTATGAAGCTGATAGAGCAACGACTTGTGTTTATAAAACATTCAAAAATAACCCGAATATAGACGCATCCGATGTAATTGATGAAATAGGAAATATGACTACAAATACCAAAAAACGCCTACAGGCTTATTACAAATATAGTGATGCTTTAGATGGCTTTGTGTTCACGATACCACAAAGAGATTACTGCGATGAATAAGAAAATTCATTTGAGTGCCATTTCTCTTTTAATGGTTGCATCTAGCATCACTAATGCTACAGACGATGTAAATGATTTGTGCAACAAGTCTGATATAACTATAGCCTATTTCAATGGTGTTCTTACGGATGAGAAAACAGCTCGTAAGAATCTTAATGAAATAGAAGAACGCTATAGTGACCAATCACCATCAGGTGAAAACATCAAATACCAAGTAATGTACAACAAAAGTCAATTCCTCTCTGATTTTGTGGAAACTTTTTATCAACGATTCTCAGAAGAAACCATAGGTGATCGTTGGGAATTATATACTGAAATAATAAAGCAACAGTTCCAAAACAATAACGGAAAAACTTGGCTTGGTCATATTAACGACGCTCTAACCGTAATAGCGACAGTACCTAGATTTGCTTTTGATTTAATTCAAAGAGAGGTTGTTGATAGTATTGTTGCAGCATTAAAGTTGACTGCACCAATTGCAGAACGAGAAACATATTTAAAGCATGAGCGTGACTTGCAACAAAGCCTTCTAGAAGGTAATAAAGTTATAATGATTGCGCACTCTCAAGGGAACTTGTTTGTTAATAAGGCGTATCAATATTCCATTTCAAAGACTGATTCCTCCGCAGTTGGTGTAATCCATGTAGCGCCTGCTTCTATTAAATTAAATGGAAATCATATTTTAGCTGATCAAGATTTAGTTATTAATGGTTTGCGTCTATCTGGTAGTGTTCCATCCAATACTCATAGCATTCCTGTTTATAAACCATTTGGGAATAATTTTGGACGTGATGCCTTTGGGCATGGGTTTTTAGAAACCTACACTAATCACAACTTTCCTATGTATTCAGCCTTAGACTCAGAAGTAAACAATCTTTTTAATACGCTTAAAGCACCTTCAAAAATCACTGAAACTGGTTTTTTTAATGTCATGCTCACCTGGGATGGATTAGGAGATGTAGACCTACATGTGGTTGAGCCATCTGGCAATAAAGTAATGTTCTCCAACCCTATTGGTGGATCAGGTTATTTGGATATTGATAATACTTATGCTAATGGACCTGAACATTACTTTGCATCATGTGATGCAACAAAACTTCAAACCGGTGCGTATAGAGTAGGTTTAGCAAATTACTCTCGTGCGGATGGTCGAGTTGCGACATTACAAGTAAAAAGCCAAACAGGTGTATCGCACAACAAATCATTCGTAATGGGGCAAAGTACTGGTAGTGCTACAGGCATTAATGCTTTTACTCTTAACGTAAGTAAAGACGAAGAAACAGGACGCTATAAGGTATTAGTAGCAGAGTAAATATTTGACTCATAGAGATCGTTTTAATCTAGCGATCCCTATGAGTCCTTTAATTGCTATGTTGAATGCGTTTCATAAGCGAAGATGGCCTTTAATGGTATGAATCAAATCGCTAAAGAAGCATGGATGGTAGTGCTAAAAAAATTAAACAATAATAAAGGCTTATAATTTTTTTACTTTTAACCTCAGTTAATAATGGGGTATTACCGATCGTTTTTCTAGGATACTGTCTAGGATCAACCCTGAGATGATATTTAACATAAAATCTCTTATTTACAATTTTAAAAAGTAGATTTTTCCACTAAATAACCCCCCATTTAACATAATGGCTGTTATACGAATTGAATTTTTCTTCATCCAGGAATATAGTGTGATTAACAATGTTAATCACAGGAGCTTAACATGGCTTCAAATGCACTAGTGACTACTCGCATCAATGAAAACATTAAGCATGAAGCAACGGAAGTTCTCGCAACAATGGGCTTAACTGTCTCAGATGCAGTCCGTTTATTATTGACCAAAGTAGCTAAAGAAAAGGCTTTACCTTTTGATATTTGGCAACCCAATGCTGAAACCATTGCAGCGATGGAAGAAGATCTAAGCAAAGCAAAGAGCTTCACTTCTGTAAAAGACTTGATGGCTGATCTAAATGCGGACGATTAAGTACACCTCTGCATTTAAGAAAGACTATAAACGTGAGAAAAAAGGTCAGCATCGAAATACAGTCGATGCTGAACTACAAACTGTTTTAGAGTTATTACAAGCCGATGAAACTTTGCCTGAAAAGTATCGTGACCATGCTTTGGTCAGTAATTGGGTAGGTCATCGTGACTGCCATATCAAACCAGATCTTGTTTTAATCTATAAGAAAACAGAAGAAGGTGAACTACTCATTTTGAAGTTAGTTCGATTAGGTAGTCATAGTGAATTGGCGATTTGAACGAGCTAATTTCAACAGAAAAATTTAAAAATTGATAAATGAAATGGGAGCTAAAGGCCACTGCTGTCCCACAAATATCACAAGAAGAACCTCAATTGAGGTTCTTCTTGTTTTCGCCATTTTTTATCAGGCACAAAGAGTGACCTTAAAAGTTTCCTTTCAAATAAATTGACCTGAATAAT
>NZ_VPCP01000138.1:0-3748 GCF_013418145.1 Acinetobacter sp. YH12201
GTTAAAATGCTGTGCTGCTTTTCGCACAGACATTTTATCTCTAGCCATAATTTCTATGACTTTGTCTTTAAAATCTTTTGAATATCCCATGCTTCTATTGTTCTATATTTTTGAGTATTTGGCTATAGCGGATTTTTCTGCTTCTAGCGATTATTTTTTATCATCACTGGAGCCAGGATTATTTGGATCTTTGTCACTCTTAAGATCGACATCAGACTCTTTTTCCCCCGTGGATCCAAAAGGATTATTTACTGGCGGATGCTTGGGATCAACACGGACAGAATCCGGAACACTCTGATCTGGATCAATTTTTTTTGCATCTTGCGGTGCAGTAGCTAATGAGGCAGGAGTTGGATTGGATAAATCAGGAGGCAAAACATTTTTTTGATCAGCCTCTGGAAAGTCGGGCTCTGTAAGCGGTTTGGACAGATCGGAAGATGGTGCCGCTCCCCCGTCCATTTCCAGTTCAGAAGATTTATCTACCGACGAATCAGAACCTGAGCTTGAATTCTGCCCTGAACTGATTCGGTCTGAACTTTCCTGATGCGGATTAGGCTGCTTCGCCTCTTTTTTGCATTTATCAATCAAGTCGGTCAAGACACGTTGTGCCGGATCGCGCCCACCTAAACCAAAAGCCAATGCGAAGGCAACAGCGACGGCTCCCAATGTTAAACCAAATGCCAGATTGACGATGGAATCGGCAATACCCATTGCACGCAAACCCATTGCAATCATCAGGCCCATAATCAATATACGAACCAGATTTGCCAGCCAGCGTGAACTGACATATTCACCTCGTCCAATCACTTGGGCGACCAGATTGGCAAGCCAGAAGCCAATCATCAGAATCACTGCACCGAGCAGGATATTTGCACCAAACTGGATAAACATCGAAATCAGTGTACTGATCTGCTCAAAACCAAGCCGATTCGCTGCTTCAGATACTGCAAACAACATGGTAAAGAACACAATCAGGTAACCAATAATTGAAGATACTTTGGTCTTGCCTAAAAAGCGTTGGGCATCCATCTTGGCAGGAATTTCATCCACACCCGTTCCAGAGACAATGTCTACTACCAGTTTAGCCACAAAGCGCGATACCACATAAGCCAGAATAAGAATCAGAGCCGCTGCAATAATATGCGGAATGGCATTCATGATTTCATACAACATGGCTGTGGCCGGTTGTGAAATTGCCTGAATGCCTAAAGCTTCGAAGGCAATAATTAGGGCGGTAATGATAATAATCGCAAAGACAAATGAGCCCAGTACCTGTGACAGATTAGAATTTTTAAACATCCCGATTTTCTGGGCATGTTGCTGGAGATTCAAACTGCCCACCAGACCTTCAACAATACCGCGTACAATTTTTGCCAGAATATAGCCGACAAATACAATCACAGCAGCAATAAAGATATTCGGCAAGAATGAAACAACTTCATTCACCATGTTCTGTACTGGAACAAGCAAGCCAGTTAAGCCTAAAATAGACAGTACAATTGGCAGGAACAATAACAAAATCAGCCAATACACAATCTCGCTAATGTTCTGGCTAATTGGACTGACGCCCACATCAGCACTTAATTTTTCATCCAGTTCAGTTCGGTCCAGCAGTTTTTGCAGTCCTATCTTGACCAGATTTGCTACAATCCAGCCAATAAAACCGACCGCAATAGCCGCCAAAAGTTGAGGAATAAATAACAGGAATTGCTGAATCATATTGCTAAATGGCCCACTCACGCTGGTGAGATTCAGCACATTAAAAGCACCTATAACGGCAATGATCATCACGATCCAAAAGACAATACGCGAAACAATACTTTCAATATTGGCGCGATGTCCTGTCGCACCCGAAAGTCTTTGATTTGTTCCAAGCTTTTGTAAAACTTTTTTAATTCCTGCCGCAATAATAAGGGCAATAATCCAACCTATGATTAAAATGGCTATGGCAGCGAGAATAGGATGAAACTGATTCCAATAATACATCGCATCAAATTCCCCCCCTCTAGGGCCTCCAGAAAAATACTCATTCATATTGTCATGTCCTCTTGTTATTACTTATTGAATTTCTATAGATGAATACTGGGTTATGTTGGCTCAGTTCACCCTAAAATGATGAAGTTAAGAACACATTAGAATTCGATCATTTTTTATTCAATACAAACCAGCATAAATACAACAAAAGCGCACATTTGATTGCAAAAAAGCCCTAATCCTTTCAAATTAGAGCTTTAAATGAATGATTTGAATACCTACTGATTTTTGTTACTAATGCCTGTCCCCACATTATCGGCAGCATTACCTATTGCACTTTTTTCACCCGGTTCTGTTACAGTATCGGCATCTGTAGCGACTGCTTCATCTGTTGCCGTTGCAGTACCGGTAGTGGCTGTATTATTTGGTGTGGCAGGTTGGGCACTAGGGTCAGGATGTCCTGGAGGAGCATTGGATGATTGCGGTTTAGTATAGGCAAACATGTAAACCAGTACGGCAATGAAGAATATCCCCACAAGAAGGAGGATATACACTGGCAAACGTTTTTTCTGAGATCTTTCTTCTTCACTCGTAACATGAGGCGGTTTATTAAAATCATGTGTCATGTTTTTCCCCTTTTTTTATCTCATTCCATGTATTTATATTAACCATATTTCCTGATGAATTATGTATAAAAGCATAGTGACATGGTGAAGACTTGTAATTTTCACTTAAAAAACAGCAATTCAGAAAACAGTTGTTTAAATATTTTAAGGCAAGAAGGTTGTGTCGATTCAATTTTCAGTCAGGCTATCATTCTTTTCTATAGCTCTTTTAATATTACTGCTGCTGTTGCTTTTATCGCAGTAAAGAGGACTTTTATTCCATTTTTATATCTGGAGCAAGACACTATTATTTTACTTTAAGTCCCAGTATTTTAATTTAAGCTCCAGCAAAATTTAACCATGCAAAAGATAGGGGTTTAAGTTGCGGTTTTTAAAATAAGAAAATTAACCGATTTTTAAACCTGTCTAAGCTTTCATGATGAAACATGCTTTAGGTGCTGAAAGGCTTAAAATGAGCTATAATTATGCACCGTTTTTCATGCTGCTTAACTTTATGGCGTATCGTCAGCAATCTGTAACGCTTGATTTGGACACTGACGTCACTCATCAATGTTGTTTGCATTACACTCGTGATGAACATCTCATTGGAATTATTGAATTTAGTAAACCAAGTTATGTGCTTAAATGGGGTGATCTGGAATATTTCCGTCGTCGTACCGAAGAATTTTCTGTGATGCCGTTTCCTGAATGCATCAATGCCATGGTGATCGACATTCGCAATATTGCCCCGTTTATAGACAATGAAGTACCGATTATTCCTTGGCGCTTACTGGAAGAAGAATGTCCGATCCGTCTGGTGGTTCCCCAAGAACGACTTGAACATTATGCCGGTATATTTGAACCTACCTGGCTGACCAGCGATGTGGAAACTGCAATTCAGGAAATCCGCGAATTTATTGATATGTTTGTGCATTAAAAGATTAAAAGCTAAAAAATCCTCCTGAATGGAGGATTTTTTGTGATTAGAGAAAGTCCCCCTTAGAAGAAGGGGGATTTAGGGGGATTCAGTTTTAACGAGATAAATTAACCTGAGTTCGATATAAAAAAGAGTAGAAAAAAAGCCCTGAATTTATAACATATTGGTTCTCAATACAAAATGTTATAAAACAAGGCTTCTCGATGGATCATATTACCGAATTATTTTGTAT
>NZ_VPCP01000139.1:0-3713 GCF_013418145.1 Acinetobacter sp. YH12201
GAACATAGTCTAAACCATAGCGAAATAAACTCATTGAGAGTCGTCCATGCTTCTTTATTTTTATCGCTTTTTTTTGATCATGTTGCCATTCACCCGTTAAGTAGCACCAACAGAAGCTTATAGCTAAGACCGCAATCAATTTTTTCACTCGTCTAGGGTCTGTCAAGCGCGTATTTTCAAGATTGAATCCTCGTCCTTTGAGACAACTGAATAAGGTTTCAATTTCCCAGCGTAATGCATAATGCTGAATAGCATTGGCATTAAACTGAGGAGAAACGACGAGTAAAAGCTCTCCATTTTCTAACTGTAGTGCACTCATATATAGTTTCACCCGACCAACCAAAATCCGTCGTTTACGACATTCAATTTGACCAAGTTGAAGATGGCGAAATAAATCACTAATTTTATGATTCTTCCCTAAATGATTGGTGACAATGAAGTTTTTTTAACACGAATGCAGAAGTTGATGTCTTGTTCAATTAACCATGTAAACCACTGCTCACCGATAAACTCTCTGTCTGCGAACACATTCACAATACGGTCTTTACCAAAAATGGATATAAAGCGTTGAATCAAAGCAATCCGCTCTTTCGTATCTGAATTTCCACGTTTATTAAGCAATGTCCAAACGATAGGTATCGCTATTCCACGATAAACGATCGCAAGCATCAGGATATTAATATTTCGTTTTCCCCATTTCCAATTGGTTCTATCTAAAGTCAGTTGCACTTTGTCGAATGAAAACATATTGAAAATCAACTGAGAAATTTGACGATAATCAAAATACTGATCTGCAAAGAAGCGCTGCATACGTCGATAAAATGATTGTGGTAAGCACTTGATGGGCAAGGCTTTAGATGCAGAAGAAAGATTACATGTTTGCTTTAAAATGATCACAAGCATGATGAGCGCAAAGCACTTTAAATGTGACTTGTTCCATTTTAGAGATTTGTTTAAGATAAGATATAACTCATTGAGATGTGTCATAGTATTCGTCGTTAGAAAACAATTATTGTGACATTATTTCAATGAGTTATCTATTTTTGTCGTGTACAGAGAAAAATTTTGTACTTCTTACTTTATTTTAAAATGATGTTTCTCTGGAATAAGTTTGATTTTAATTTTTTTATAAAGTCTCTCTTCGGCATTTTCTGCTGATTTGGTCACTTTATCCGCAAATTTCTGATCAGACATAAGCATGGCATACGTTTTATAGCCTATTTCAAGCGCTTGTGTTTTATTGCCAGCTTGTTCAAACTGTTCAATTAATTTGTTGATCTTTTTAACACTGATATCGCTCATATAGTTGACTCATTCCCTCTTGATTTTTACTTTAGGATTGGATTGTTACAATTTGGTTAAAATGAATTTAAATCATTGCAAGTGATTGTCATTTATACAATAACTCAAAAATTTTCGTTAAAAAATCTGATTCATTAATTGTTGCTGGGCAATGTAGACTGGTTGTCCACTACCAGGCTGACATTGTATCCAGGTTCCATCTGCGTGTAATTCCCATGCACGCCGATTATCTTTGAGATAATTATTCAATCCTTCTTCAAGAATTTGTTTGCGAATTTTTTTATTCTCGATCGGGAAACAGGTTTCGATGCGAGAAAACAAATTACGTCCCATCCAATCCGCACTGGCGCAATACAGTTTGCTGTCACCATCATTATAAAAATAATACACTCTAGTATGTTCCAAATAACGTCCGACGATTGAACGTACACGAATATTGTCGGAGAGCCCTGCAACTTGTGGTCGTAAGCAACAAATTGAACGAACGATTAAATCGATTTGTACACCCGCTTGTGATGCTTGATAAAGTTCATGAATCAGTTGCGGTTCAGTTAATGCATTGACTTTAATAATGATCTGCGCTTTTTTTCCTGCTTTACTATTTTTAATTTCCTGCTGTATGAGTTCAAGTAATTGTGAGTGAAGGGTAAATGGCGCGTGAAAAAGTTTTTCCAGCTTTATGGTTTTTCCCATACCAGTTAATTCTTGAAAGATTTTATGTACATCTTCACAAATATCAGCATCACTGGTAAGTAAGCCATAATCGGTATAGATTTTGGCATTGGTCGCATGATAGTTACCTGTACCTAAATGAACATAACGTTTAATTTTGTCTATTTCACGACGCACGATCAGAATCATTTTGGCATGAGTCTTATAGCCGACAATCCCATATACGACAACTGCGCCAGCTTCTTGTAATACATTGGCAACTTCGATATTTGACTCTTCATCAAAGCGTGCACGTAATTCAATCACGGCTGTGACTTCCTTACCGTTCCGTGCCGCTTCAGCAAGGACTTGCACAATTTCAGAATCTACACCACTGCGATAAAGTGTTTGTTTTATAGCCAACACATGTGGATCACGGGCTGCCTCTTTCAGCAACTTAATGACCGGAGCGAAAGAGTGAAAAGGGTGGTGTAATAAGACATCTTCGGTTTTTAATACCTCAAATATCGATTTTTTACTATACAACCCTTTTGGTAATTTTTGTACATAGGGAGGGAAACGTAACTCGGGTAAATTAAAGTTCGATATAAAACGAGCCAGGTTAACAGGACCATTCACCAGATAGAGCTGATCTTGATCAAGATCAAATTGTTCCAGTAAATAATCAGTAATCATCTCTGGACACGCTTTATTCACTTCGAGTCTGACAGCGCGACCAAAACGTCGAGATGAAAGTTCCCCTTTTAAAGCGATTGCTAAATCTTCCACATCCTCTGATACGGTGAGGTCAGCATTTCGCGTTACCCGGAATTGATAACACCCGGTTGTGGTCACTCCTGGAAATAATTCATGAATATGTTGCTGAATGATCGCGGAAAGTAAAATGTAGTGCTCAGCCTCACCAGAAACATGCGTGGGTAATTTAACTAATCTTGGCAATGATCGAGGGGCAGGAACAATCGCTAAATCAATTTTTCGTCCAAAGGCATCGTTGCCTTCCAAAGTGACAATAAAGTTTAAGCTTTTATTGGCTAAACGAGGAAAAGGGTGTGCGGGGTCTAGACTGATGGGGGTTACAACAGGTTGAACTTCATGATGAAAATAATCTTTAATCCATGCTTTATGTTTTTGAAGGATATCACCATGCTGAATAAAATTAACTCCATTGCCTTGCAGTTGTGGCAGGATATTATAGTTCAGAATTTTATACTGTTCCTCAACGGCCTCATGTGCAAGCTTAGAAATCGTCGTCAGTATTTCTGAGATGAATAAATTATCTGGACGGGTCTTATTATGGCTGGACAGCTCAAATTGCTGTATCAAACTCGCGACACGTATTTCAAAAAATTCATCTAGATTTCGTGAAAAAATAATTAAAAAATTGAGTCGTTCAAGTAAAGGATATTCAGTATCTTTCGCCTGTGCCAATACTCGCTTATGAAATTCAAGTAAGGAAAGGTCCCGATTAATATAAGTTTTTAATGTATGTATGGAAGAATTTGAAGGCACACTTAAAGCAGTCATTTATGGCTCTTATATCATTAGATAACAAGGTTCAAATCAATTGAATAAACATTCATAAAACCCTTAAATGAGACAAACTGATTTTCAGTAGATCTCTTGCGAAAGTCATTATTGAAAATTTATCCGGTTTACCAGTGCAGCGATTAAGTTAATGCGTAAACCGAATCTTTTCCGTCTATTTCGATAGCGTTCACTTAATATTCTAAATGTTTTCA
>NZ_VPCP01000140.1:0-3588 GCF_013418145.1 Acinetobacter sp. YH12201
AACATCGGACTATTTCCGGTTTTCTAGCAGGCATATTTTCATCTTTATGTGCTTATCAACTCTGTCAGAAGAATAAGCCAAAAATTCATGTCGTTAGAAATTTAGCTTATCCGTAACTAGGGTTATAATAATAAAAAGGTACGCTGATGAATTTATCTGCTTTGCTGGCCTGTCTCAGTTTTTATTCGGGAATTTATCTGCTCTATTTCTTTTTTGCTCGGCAACAAAATTCAGTTTTGTTACTGATAGGAATGGGTTTACTGCTACTAAGTGTTATTTTAATTCCCTATCCGCATGAACGCAGACGGCGCGGCTTTGACTCTACCTTGACTTGGGGTCAGTATTTTTACTGGCCACTCCTGAGCTGGTGGAGAATGTTTATTCTTCCGATCAGCTGGCTGCTCTCTCTTATTTACCGGGATTAAAAAAGCACCACAAGGTGCTTTTTTAACGAAATACTTAGTACTTGCTGATCAGTTCATCCAGTACTGCCTGATAGTGAATAGTAATGTCATCTTCCAGAATCTTGTAAGCATTGTCGAACTGCACCATTGGCCAGCCTTCTTTCCAGAATGGGAAAATATTATGCAAGTCGTGAGTCACAGTCGCATCTTCACGGGTAATGGCCTGTGCAATTTGTGATAAAACCTGTGCTGTTTCGGCACCATCAATAGCTAAGTAATCAATGCCGTGCGCTTTTAAAATACGAATACGGTCTTTTTTATAACGAATTTTTTTACTTTGCGCTTCATTTAAATGTAGGGCCAAAGTGACAGCTTCAACAAACTTGCTTTCAAAACTGGCATTTAAAGCAACCAGGGCATTTTTATGTGCCTCTTGACGACCAGCTTTACCCCCATTACGGATCATCTCATTCGCTTCAGTATTTAGCACATCGCTTTTCATGGACTGTAAAATGTCTAAAATTTCGATATCGCTTAAAGATTCAGGAGATTGATCAGTCATAAACTGTCCTTGGACAAAAATAAGAAAGGGCTATTTTCGCATAATTCCTCACTGAATACAGGAATAAAATTAAGCTCCCGACTCGATTCATCATTTAGCAGTTTAAAACGTGACCCTAAGATTCAGTAAATTGGCACAATACATCTCAGCTATTATGAATATGCTAAAAACTCATGCCTGTATGTGAAATAAACAGAGCTTAGCCTTGAAATAAAGAATCTGTAATTTTCTGATTTTTCTCTGTTAAATGCTTTCAAATCCTTTATATTAGCTCTAATTTTTATGTTTCTTTAATTCTTATGATCAGTAATAAACAAACGGTAATTTTTTTAAATCAATTACGGGAACAGTACCCGGCAGCATTTAAAAGAAATTATTTGTTTTACAGCATGATCAAAACTAAAGGAATTTTAGATGAACTGAAGGAGCTAATTCCCTGGGTTCTGGCCGCAATGATTTTTATCTCGCTTTCGATGAGTTTGGGTCATTTCATTGCTAGCCAATTTCCGCAATTTAATGCTTTTCGTGCCCAAGGCATTGCTGTTTTAGCCATTATGTTGTTGTTTATGCTTTATACGCCCGTGGTCATCAAACAGATCAAACATAGCTCTACTTCTTTATATCAGCAACTTCGCCATACTCCGGTTAAACTTGCGGTACTCATTGTGCTACAAGCCATCAATATCGCTTATATTGAAAGTACAGTTTTACAAATTATTCTTTTTTTCTTTGCCTTGAGTTTTGGTTTTGTTCGTTTTTATAAAGAAAATATGTTCCGTGAAGGTACACAAAACGAGCAATATTTTTATCTGCAAGAAACCCGCCGCATTTGTTTTTGGGCCTATAAGCAGGTGTTAAAGATTCAGTTAAAAAGCCTATTCCTGAGAAAAAACTCATCGGCCCTTCATAAGCTACAACAACAAGAAAAACAGTTTATCGATTTGCATATACAGCTGATTCGTTATGAAAATGAACTGTGCAAAACACACAAGCATATAGATGTCGAAACCTATCTGGATAGCTTGATGTAGATGACATAACCATTTTAAGAGGAAAAGTTTAGTCAAAGCCCTATTTTATAGCGATAAGCACATGAATTGATTGAAAAGAAAGCAAATACACGGAAAGATACTTGCCAAGTTTTATTTCCTCCACTATTATGGCGCACATGCCCGAGTGGTGAAATCGGTAGACACAGGGGATTTAAAATCCCCCGCCCACAAAGCGTGCCAGTTCGAGTCTGGCCTCGGGCACCACTTTAATACATATTAAAATGGTGCAATAAAATATCCAGCAATAAGCTGGTTTTTTTATGCCTGAATAATTTAATTATCGTAAACCAATAAAAAAGACAAAATAAAAATGAAGCGAAATAAAATGTATTACCTACTGTATATCAGCCTGTTTATATTGATGAACGCAAGTTTGACTCACGCAATAGTAGCGGTTGAAAACTCACAGAGCCAAAAGGTTTATGATTTATTTTCTGGTACCGTTCACGAAGAGCATGGACAACTTGTTTTAACTCATTGCACTTTAGCTAAGTATGCCTATCCCCTGCACTTTAATCATCCAGAAGATGAAAAGCAGATTAAAAGCTTGCTGCGGAAAGCCCCGAACTTTTGGCTTAATTTAAGAGCACAGGCTTATACTGAAAACGAGAGATTTCATTTAATCGTAGATGAGATTGCCGAAATTCATCTTCAGGCCAGTTGCCATCTAAGCGATCTTTTGCCTAGTCCAGCCAAACTTTAAATATACAAAACTAACAAATAGAGAGTGACTTACCACTCTCTATTCGATACCAGTTCTTCCATTTCAATATCCATATAACCGTTATCTTGCACCACCATCATCATGGCTTCAGCAATATAATCTGCTGCCGTATCATCCAAGGAAGAATCAAGATCTTCAAACTGTGGTTTCATCTTGTTAATAACAACCACAGTTTCAGCAGCAAAATGATAAATTTCTACTTCAGATAAATCAGGCTTTACAACTTTCTTTGCAAACTGTTTAATGGCCTGCTTAACTTCAGCCACAAGAATATCGGGATAATATTCATCATCAAACATCGGGAGAAGTAAATCTTCAAACATACAACACTCAAAAAAAGACATGCATTAAAGCGAGCTTGTATAACACAAAGCAACAAAATTACCAAACGCTACAATAAAAAAGGTGATTTCCCCCATTTTTATTGACATGTCTTTGAAGTAATTAAATATGAGTCAACAATTACACCTTAAACTAAAAAAGCTCGATACCTTATCGAGCTTTTTTATATACCTAGGTTATACACCCAGATTATTCATCGCCTGCCATACTTTAATGGCATCACTCATTGCCTTGACGTCATGTGCTCGTACCATGCAGGCCCCCTGTTGAATACTAAATAAATGAGCAGCAACAGAACCCATCGCACGATTTTGAGCATCTGCTCCCCCCAAAGCTTCGCCAATAAAACGCTTTCGGGAAAGTGCTGATAAAATTGGACTTTGTACACGACAAAAAAAGATAACTCATTGAAATAATGGCATAATACTTGTTTTCTGACGACGAATATGATGACACATTTCAATGAGTTACATCTCATCTTAAACAAATATCTAAAGTGGAACA
>NZ_VPCP01000013.1:0-50122 GCF_013418145.1 Acinetobacter sp. YH12201
GACGATCTAAACTGATTTTGAATCATATTTTTTCAGCCTTGATGGCCTACGTCGAGATACAAAAGAACCAGTTTGAGCGGATCTTTGAAAATGTATATCGTTGGCAGAAGAAATTATTTAGACCAATCATCAAAGACTTCATTGATGACTTTATTCTCGATAAAAATCATCTGCTACCACAGAGAATCTATAAATGATAGTGCGTAAGTCCTAGTTATTTTTATTCTATATTCTTATAAATTATAGATAAGAATTGTTTTGATAGAGGGAAATCATGTTTAACATTCTGATGTATGTCCCTTGGGGCAAGGTGCCTGAAACCCCGGCAAAGAAATTATGGGGGCAACGGGAAAATGTACAAATTGTGGATGTTCGAACTGAGCAAGAATTTAAACACAGCCATATAGAAGGTGCCGTCAATTTGCCGATTACCCGGTTTACAGAATCTGCAATATGCTCATTAGGTCTCAAAACAGATCAACCTGTAGTAACGATCTGTTTATCAGCACACCGGAGCATTCCTGCGACACGTAAACTGGCCAAGATGGGTTATTCAGTCTCACAGTTAAAAGGTGGCATGAAATCCTGGTGGAAAAATGACTTGCCGTGTATCGAAAACTAAAGGCTAAATCTGCAGTAAGAGATGTTTTATTTATTCTTAGATTAGCATTTGAAGTGCAACACCATGTTGTTGCCATAATACCTGACTCGGACTTTTAAAGCCGAGTCTTTTTCTTGGGCGATGATTCAAACGTTGAGTGATTTCTGCAATATATTCATCCGTATAGGCATTTAAATTACTGCCTTTTTTAATATATTGCCTGATTAAGCCATTGGTATTTTCATTCGTGCCTCGTTGCCAAGCGCTATAAGGATCAGCGAAATACCAGTCTATTTCTAATTCTTGAGCAGTATACTCATGCAGGCTGAACTCTTTACCATTATCTGCAGTAATCGTCTTGAGCTGATCTTTGATCGGCTCAAGAAGGCTGATGGTTGTTTGGCAAATTTCCTCTGCCTTGCGTGAGCTACACTTTTTCAGCCATAAATAACCTGTCTTCCTATCTACAATAGAGACCAATGATTGCTGATGCTTCTTACCAACAATCGTATCTATTTCCAAATCACCAAAGCGAGTCCGCTGCTCAATCTCAATAGGTCTGTCATGAATGCTTTTACGATTACTCAGCTGACCACGGGTTTCAGGAGAGCCGTATTTCCTCTTTCTTTGATTTCTGAAACGTAGGTTATGAAAGAGTGTACCGCCCTTATTTTTATCCTGCCGTATAAAGCGATAAATTGAATGCAAACTGACTGGAACACGAGAAGCAATCTGTTCAGGGCTCCATTGAAGATCAAGATAAGAGATGACATGTGCCCATATTTCACAAGGGATTCTTTTAGGATTAGGACAATGCCGTCTTCGAGCTACTTTATTGGCATGTTTAGCAAAATAGCCATTTCTCGCTCGATTACGTTTGATTTCTCTAGAAATGGTTGAAGGTGAGCGATTCAGTCTCCAAGCGATATAACGTTTAGAAAAACCTTCACGTAACAAGGTATAAATCTGATATCTTTCTTCTTGGGTAAGATGAGTGTAGTTCATGATGCAACTTTGACTTTGGTCGGTCGGAAGCAAAATACTAGCTCATCTTGCTTCCTTCCAATAATTTAATCTCTGTTGCACTTCATTTGAGAATCTAAGATTTAAATAAAACAAGTTTGGCTGGTCCGAGAGGGCAAAATTTTTTAATCCTCAAACACATCTATTAGGAATGCATAACGCTTTTCCTGGCTAGAACAAAAAATAGCGTCTCTTATTTAAAATTTCCTTTCACGCATTTCAATTCAGTAAAGTTTTTTGTGGACACTCTTTAGCCAATAAATAAACTTATTCGGCAGTTTATATAGAACTAGTTTATTTTTTATTTTAAGTCTTTAATTTAATTCACCTTTTGTTTAATTTTTTTGCTTTTCAAAACTGGCTATATGTTATATATTTATAAAGTGAAAAGTCGAGTAAATACGTAGGGATTTATTCTGAAATTTCATGTTTTTATTCAATTTATCCCTCTTAATTCGATTCCAGTCGAGAGAAAGTTTGCTGAAGCGAAGTGGATTTTTTATTGCATTTGCAGTCTTACTTCTGCAAATCGCAGTATATTTACAGCCTCTGCTGCCGGAAAAATTTCACATTGCTCCGGTCTGTATGTCGATTACCCACAATCTTCTTTCGTCTGCTGATCATCATGCCCACTCTGCTCATCATGAGCTGCTCAAGGATTTGATTCCTCAGCAATCCCAAGATCACAGTCAGCATAATCACCAGTGCCAATACTGCACTGTTTATGGTGATTTGGTACTGCCATTTAAACTGGGAATTGATGAAGTTCTGGACCGGATTCAGGTTCGACTAAATTTCTATCAGTCGTTCTTCCGGCATGTCTATTTCAGCTTGCAGAAGCTGTATTTGCTGCCACAGGGCAGAGCGCCACCTCTGACTTTTTAGGACACGATTGGTCACGTCAAACAGTTGTTTTTGTTTGCACTACACAACATCTTAAAGAGTTTTAATCATGAAAATTCAGTTTTCGCTGTTCGCTAACAGCGTAATGGTTTCGTTCGCCCTCAAAAAAGTCTATAGCGTATCCGGTATACGGGTTTCATCTCTATACCAGGGGATCAATGTCCGGCAAGGGGTGTCAGTTTCACTGCATCAATCAGCGCCGTTGATGTCCTCCCTGTATTCAATTGATCAGTAGGAGGCAGCATGAATTTAGGGCTAACCGCGCTGGAACTGTCGCGTATCCAATTTGCATTTACCGTATCATTTCATATTATTTTTCCGGCAATTTCTATTGGTTTAGCCAGTTTTCTGGCTGTTCTTGAATGGCGTTGGCTTAAAACCAATGATCCGGTATACCGGGACTTATTCAAGTTCTGGATCAAGGTTTTTGCCCTGTCCTTTGGTATGGGCGTAGTCTCCGGTGTGGTGATGAGCTATCAATTTGGCACCAACTGGAGTGAGTTTGCACGGATTTCCGGCAGTGTCACAGGACCATTACTCGCTTATGAGGTTTTAAGTGCGTTTTTCCTTGAAGCCGGTTTTCTGGGGATTATGCTATTTGGTTGAGGGCGAGTGGGACTGAAAACCCATTTTTTCGCAACATTGATGGTGGCTATAGGTACCTGTATTTCAATGTTCTGGATTCTGTCCTCGAATAGCTGGATGCAAACCCCTCAGGGCTTTACTGTAGAAAATGGCATTATTGTCCCGCAAGACTGGTTTGCCATTGTCTTTAATCCATCTTTCCCCTATCGATTAGCACATATGGCAATGGCCTCTTTTCTGGTTTCTGCTTTGCTCGTCGCTGCCACAGCCGCATTTCATTTATTAAAAGGCCGTCGTGATGCCTTGGTAAAAAAATCATTTTCCATGGCCATGTGGATGATTGTGGCATTGGCACCTCTACAAATGTTTGTGGGAGATATGCATGGCCTGAATACGCTTGAACATCAACCGGCCAAACTGGCAGCCATAGAAGGACACTGGGAAACCAATAAAGATCATGGCATGCCTTTATATCTATTTGGTATTCCCGATATGCAGGCTGAAGAAACCAAGTATGCGATCGGTATTCCGAATCTGGGCAGTCTGATTATGACGCATAGCTTAAATGGTGAAGTCAAAGGCTTAAAGGAATTTGCTCCTGTAGACCGTCCAAACTCACTGGTCATATTCTGGAGTTTCCGGATTATGGTCGGACTGGGTGTACTGATGATGCTGATGGCCATCATCGGTTTATGGTTAAGAAAAACCGGAAAATTTTATGAAACACCATGGTTCCATAAATTTTCTTTGTACATGGGTTCATCTGGATTTATCGCTTTACTCGCCGGTTGGTTTACCACTGAAGTCGGTCGTCAACCCTGGGTGGTTTATGGCATTTTACGGACCAAAGATACTCTTTCTCCCGTTTCAGCAGAGCAGGTGGGTTTAACCCTGATCATTTTTGTAATGGTCTACTTTATTGTGTTTGGTGTTGGCATTTTCTACATGCTGAAACTGATGCGTAAAGGTCCGGAGTTTATACATTCGGCACCCCATAGTGAGCAGGCGGTCATACAGGCATCAAAACGTCCTTTAAGTACGATTGATGAGGAGAGCGATCGGGATCAAGTAAGTTCTACACAATCTCAGGAGAATCAAAAATGATCGATTTATCATTAATTTGGATTCTAATTATTGGATTAGGAGTGCTGATCTATGTCGTGCTGGATGGCTTTGACCTCGGTATCGGTATCCTATTTCCTTTTATTTCCGATCGCCAGGAACGTGATGTTATGATGAATACCGTCGCGCCTGTCTGGGATGGTAATGAAACCTGGATGGTACTGGGTGGTGCAGGATTATTTGCTGCATTTCCCTTGGTGTATTCCACTGTGTTATCGGCTCTGTATATACCCATTATTCTGATGCTGATCGCGCTGATTTTCCGGGGAGTTGCCTTCGAATTCCGGTTTAAGGCCAATAAAACCAAATATCTTTGGGATCAAGCTTTTATTTGGGGATCGATCCTCAGTTCTTTTTTTCAGGGCGTGATTTTGGGAGCCTACATTCAGGGCATTAAAACCACGAATGGCATTTATACTGGCGGTGGTCTGGACTGGTTAACACCTTTTTCCCTGTTTACCGGTCTAAGTGTGGTCGTACTGTATGCAACGCTGGGATGTGGCTGGTTGATCTTTAAAACCGAAAAAATGCTGCAGAATCGCATGTTTGAACTGATGCCAAAACTGCTCATCGCATTATTGCTGATTTTTGCCTGTGTCAGTATTTATACGCCTTTGCTTCATCATGAAATTGCAGTGCGCTGGTTCAGTCAACCACAACTCTTTTATTTTAGCCCGGTTCCCGTACTGGTTCTGCTGTTTACTTTCCTGGCAATCAAAGCCTGTAAGCAGCGCAAAGAGTTCCTGCCATTCATTTATACTTTGGCTTTGGTAATTCTCGCTTATAGCGGTTTTCTGATTAGTTTATGGCCTTATGTCATTCCACCATCCATTACTATCTGGGAGGCTGCAGCACCTGCCAGTAGTCAATTATTTGCCCTTATTGGCGCACTTATCTTAATTCCGATCATTCTTATTTATACCGGATTATCGTATTGGGTTTTCAGGGATAAAGTGCGTGTGGGTGATGAAGGTTATCATTAAGGAGGCTAAATGAAAATTTCTGAATTGAAATGGTTTATTGGCTTATGGCTGGCTGGTTTTTTAAGCTTGGCCTTGGTTGCAGGGCTATTTAGATTGCTGTTGAAATTGGCGTATTAAGTTTTAAACACAGATCAGTGGGAGTTCTCACTGGTCTGCTGAATCAAGATACGGTATGTTAATCATGAAGCTGTTCATGGAATTGAACCAATTGAATCAGACAATTCATATCAATCAGGAGTCGATAATGAAAAAATATCTTTTTTGTGTAGGCATTGAATTTAAAAAAGCATCAGATCCATCGGAATCTTATGCGTATGTGACAGCTTATTTAGGCGCAAAAAACATCGATGAAGCAATTCAACGGGTGAAAAAACAGCTGGAGCAAGAAGGAAATGAAATCCTGTTTGTCCGTGGTTGTTGGGTCGTCGATTCAGACTGTGATGATGGTTTCTGTCCAACAGATGAGAGTAAAGTACTTGCAAAAAATGACTTGCTCTTTAATGACCAGATCTTGTTTGGAAAGTTACAGGAATGGTCTATCGATAATAACTACGAATACTAATTTCGTGAGCGATGCATCAGTTGGTTTTTTCTTTCTGATGTATCGTGCTTTATCCCAGTCCATGTATGGTCAGTGATGAACAGGAATTATACTCGGTAACAGACAGAACATCATCTAAGTCAAATAGCTGTGGATAATGCTGATTACATCCTAGTAGTGAAAAGTATTTACAAAGAGTTTGAAGAATACTAAAAAGAATAACAAGAAAAGCAATCCTTGTTCGCTAGAACTCATCAGAGTCTTAGCATAAAAGCTATTCCAATCTTATCGGAATTACGCTGAAAATCGTAAATTGCAGTTGAGATGTAAATTTCAAACTGTTTTTGTCATGTAGAAGTTTCTATATTCACAGACCTCATAAAATATGAAGGGGGTATATTTTTTCCTTCCAGCAGTTAAATTGCTTTTGCATCTTTTTTATGTAGCCATAACAGAGATAAGGCCGAGAGAATAATCCAAGGTAGGAGAGCAATATTCATGATTTGCCATCTCCAAATATCCAATAAAGCTCCAGCACTGAAAGAACAGGCTAACCCGACAATGGGAGTGGAAGTTGGTCTGGACTTGTCGCTGAAAAATTAATGGGAGAAGAAACGTTTCCCGTCTGTTCACCCACCTTTTATCAAGCACATTTAGAACAATTAAAGTCTCCTGAAGGATTGTTAAATTTACCTCTAATTCATGATCTCTCAATGGATCATCACTCTGGTTTCACGACTTGGGATACATGGCTGCATTTTCATCAAATAACTAATGAAGATAATCCACGGGGTCTCAAAATCAATAATTCAGTTGCGGTATTACAGGCTGCAATTAATGGTCAAGGAGTAGCACTCGCGAGAAGTGCCATGGTCTATGATGATTTAAGAGCAGGGCGTCTGGTCCGCCTGTATCCAGAAATAAACTGTCCTTCCTCTTTGGCTTATTATGTTGTTTACAGAGAAGAATGCCGGACTTTACCCAAGCTGAATGCATTTAAAGACTGGCTGATACAGCAGGCTCAACAGGCTGATATTTTGGAGTTAATTTGATGATGCGCTGATGAATAAGTCCCGCCGGGTCCCCCATTTTAAAAAACGTGTCGATGATATTGCAGAGCCGACTGTCATTGATGCGGTTCAGCTATAGCTTCCTAATTCATCCTAAAATAGAATAGGTGGAAAAGCGGCGACTGATTTAACTGTAGTCGCTTTATTTTTTAATAGTTTCGATTTTAGCTAAACGCCTTTTAAAGTTTTTCAATATTGCAGCCGCTTTTAATCCATCAATTCCACCTTCACCAAAACCAAAGCAATCCTTTCAATCTGCTGATAAGCAGGCTGATCCAGTTCTTCACCAAAAACATCGGGATCAATTTCTTCATAACACCAATGGATACTCGGTTGAGACAGCATTAATTTTTCAAGCTGTTGTAAAAAAGGATTACCGTTTGGACGAATAGCTACACCCGTATATAAAAATAAACATCCTTGAGGATTAAGCCGCTGAATGCCTTCTTTTACAATATTGAAGGCGAGTTCACTACCATCGAGTTGATTTCCACCATGACGATATTGACGCTGATCTGCATCCATTAAATAAGGTGGATTGGCCAAAATAAGATCGAACTGTCCTGCAAGATGAGTAAATAAATTGCTGTAAACCGGAGTGATATTATTTAAACCTGCAAAGCTGGCATTGATTTGACTATACAATAATGCTTTCGGATTAAGATCCGACACGGTTATTTCACTAAAGTCGGGATAATGTTTAGTCATACTAATAGCAGCAGCCGAACTGCCACAGCACATTTCCACAGCACGTTTAAGTGAATGGGGCCGAGCTGCTAAATATTGTTTAAGATGGTATGCAAAGCGGTAAGTATCGGGACCAAAAAATACCGAATCGTGTTGAAGGGTTGGGAAACTTGAATGAATAAATAATTCACGATCAAGCGAAGCGACACGTATATCACTCAGCCATTGATGATCCTGAAAATGGATGAGCCGATTTTCTTTTAGAATTTCAAAAAGTGCTGGATCAAGATCGGTTTCGGCAAATGCCAAATTCCAGCCAAATATATCTCGAAGCGTAATTAGGGTGTTCTTTTCTTGTCTTTTTCGGCTCAGAATACGTTGATGGGAAAGTGGGGTAATGGCGGTAAACTGATAGTGTCGTTGTTTTAAGAAATCTAATAAAAAAAGCAAAGCCTGTTGTTGAGCGGTATCGACATTCAAAATTTGGTTCATATGGATGTTCTCTAATAGGATTATTAAAAACCAATTCCAAAGATTTTGGACCTTATTTAAGTTTTTGAAATGGTGTGGCCAGACGAGTCCTGACTGATTAAAGGGCTTTTTATCGTGTAATTGCATACAAACGACAAGCTTGATTTTCGCCTAAAAAGCAGTTGATTTGGGTAAAAAAGTGCTGCTGATTGGTTAGATTTATATTTTTGTATAGATCGATAAGACAGGCTATAAACAACAATTAAATTTGAGTAAATCATTAATTTTATTATTTTATTTAAATATATCGAGATGACTACCTGACAGTAATCATCTCGAAATTGGAGGTATAAAATGACTTTAATCTTGCAGTTCAGGCAAATCAAACCAGATGACTTGAGCATCTTGCAAAGCTTCAATCTGACTTGCCTCTAAAAAGGCAATGGCGCCGCCAGCTTCTACCGTATGCTCTGCAATCTTGATTGAACCCGAAATAACATGCACATAATTAATATATTGGGTCGCTTCAATGTTTAGGCTTTGACCCTGGTTAATCACTGCAGTTTTAACTTCGGCTTGCTGACGAATATGCATCGGTGCATTTTCGTTAGGGCCAACAATCAAATGCCATTGATTCGGCTGTTCATGTGGGTCACATTTGATTTGTTGATAGTTTGGTTCTGCATTACGTTCATTTGGAATAATCCAGATCTGCAATAAATGAACCAGCTCATCACCCTGGTTAATTTCACTGTGCTGAACACCTGTGCCGGCACTCATCAGCTGCCATTCACCGGCAGAAATTCCACCTTCATTACCCATGCTGTCTTTATGAGAAATCGTTCCCTTAAGCACACAGGTCAAGATTTCCATATTGTCATGTGGATGGGTGCCAAAACCATTATGCGCTGCGATCAAGTCATCATTAATTACACGCAAGGCGCTGATACCCATGAGTTTGGGATTATACCAGCTACCAAAGGAGAAGCTATGTTTAGACTCAAGCCAGCCCATTTTTACATGACCGCGGTTGTCACTGGGGTGTAAAAAAGCATTCATATTGATGCTCCTATCATTATTTTAAACATGAACTTATTTTAATGGTTTGAAAATGACATAGAAATCATAAAACGGCAACAAGTCATCCTGTTTTTGAAACGATGATGTTTATATTGTTGAGGCAGCAGTTTATAAAAAAGCCTGCAACAGATGCAGGCTTTTCTTCATACAGGGTGCAGGGATTATTCCAGGAATTTAACTGTGACACCCGATTTGACTTTTTTACCCAAATCATTAGCATCCCAGTTGGTTAAACGGATACAGCCATGCGATGCAGTTTTAGAAATTGCAGATGGATTTGGTGTACCGTGGATACCAAATGATTTTTTACTTAAACCGATCCAAATGTTTCCGACAGGAGCATTTGGACCTGGTGGTAAAGAAAGCGGTTTTGTATTATTGCCTTGAATAAAGTTACTTGGTGAATAGCTGTACCATGGGTTTTGCGCTACACCGGTAATTTTATAAGTACCTGTAGGGGATGGTGTATCTGAGCTACCAATTGTGGCAGGGAATGAGCCAATCATCTGGTTACGACTATTAAATAAATACAGTTGTTTCGCACCTTTATGCGCAACGATCAGATGAATATCTTCTGGAACTTCATTGCGGATATTGGCCACAATAATTTTTTCACCAGCTTTTTTGAAGGTTGCCTTAGGATTTAACTTTTTCAAAAAGTCTTCATCCATATGGAATTTTTCACCCAGCATTTCGGTTACGCGCGTGTAATACAGGCCTTTCATTTTGGCTTGCAGGGCATAATCGTGCGGAATGGTTTGTGCATAAGGACCTTTCAGGTCTGCATCGGTAATCGTATATTCAATAAATGCAGGCTTAGCACCTTGGCGAGCAATCAAAGCATCCCAAGTTTCCTGAGTTAAAATACCTGTCGGTTTAATGCCGTTGATTTGCTGGAAGGATGCAATGGCTTTCAGGGTATTTTTACCACTTGCACCATCAATTGCACCCGGAGAAGCATGGGCATTGTTGAGCATCACATGGGCACGTGCATAAACAGGGAATTGGCCTTTACCAATATTGTCATACCATGTAGCGTTATTTAAACCTTCTAAGGTCCAAGAGGCTTTCGCAGAAGCAGGAGTAGTAGTTGGCGTGCTCAGTGTTTTTGTAGTCGGTGCAGCACCAATCGCAGCATTATTATCTTCAGTATTTTGAAGATCTTGCAGGGTTTGCGAGGCCTTGTTCAGGTCATTTTGTTCTTGTGGGGTAATCTGTGCATTCGCAGTGCTTGCAGCACCAGATGCGGCATCGGTTGCCAGTGGGTCAATCGGATCTTGAACCACCGTATTCGCAATCTTTTGAGGATTTAATGGTTGTTCAGCAGTAGATGCGGCAAACGCTGTACCCGCAAAAATGCAACTTAAACTCATGGCGAGTAATGTGCGAACGTACATGTAATTCAACCTTAAGAATTATTCATTAACTATGTGACAAAACTAGGCAAGTATTGCAGAAAAAATGAGGAGATGCAGTATTTGTTTTGTGTAAAAAAAATTTTACATTTAACGTGATCGATTTTTAGCTGCAAGAGAAGTTACTAAATTTTCGACCTTTTTGTTATGATGGTTCGAAGATTAAAAATGAGATGGGAAAGTAAATGACGACGCTAAAAAACGATCGTTTTCTGCGGGCCTTATTGCGTGAGCCGGTAGATACCACACCAGTTTGGATGATGCGTCAAGCAGGACGTTATTTGCCTGAATATCGTGAAACACGTGCCAAAGCAGGTGATTTCCTTTCCCTGTGCAAAAATAATGATTTTGCCTGTGAAGTGACCTTACAGCCTTTGCGTCGTTATGACCTGGACGCTGCCATTCTATTTTCAGATATTTTAACCGTGCCAGATGCTTTGGGGTTGGGTTTGTATTTTGAAGCGGGAGAAGGTCCAAAATTCCATAAGACTATCCGTACCGAGCAAGATGTGGCGAATTTACCCAATTTTAATGCCAAATCCGATCTTGATTATGTGATGAATGCTGTAAGCACCATCCGTTCAGCCTTGGGTGGTCAAGTGCCGTTAATCGGTTTCTCGGGTAGCCCGTGGACATTGGCCACTTATATGGTGGAAGGCGGTTCCAGCAAGGAATTTCGCTATACCAAACAGATGATGTATGCACAGCCTGAAGTGTTACATGCTTTGCTGGACCGCTTGGCGATTGCTGTGATTGATTATTTAAATGCGCAAATTGATGCTGGAGCGCAAGCGATACAGATTTTTGACAGCTGGGGTGGTGCGCTGGCACATCGTGAATATATCGAATTTTCACTGAATTACATGCAAAAAATTGTTGCCGGTTTAAAACGTGAAAAAGACGGACGTAAAGTTCCGGTGATTTTATTCACCAAAGGCGGCGGACAGTGGCTAGAGCCTATGGTGGCAACTGGTGCTGATGCCTTTGGACTGGACTGGACTACATCTTTGAACATGGCACGTCAAACCGTGAATGGCCGTGCTGCATTACAGGGCAACCTCGATCCGGCCACTTTATATGGTAATGCTGCATCGATTGAAAAAGCTACCAAAGCCATGCTGGATGATGCTTATGCAGGTGGTGAAAAAACAGGTTATGTGGCCAATTTGGGCCATGGTATTACCCAGTGGGTTGATCCTGCTAATCCTAAAGTGTTTATTGATACGGTGCATGAATACAGCGCTAAATATCTTTAAATCTGTATGAGTTAATTCATTATTAGGATTCAACCTTGATCAGTTTTTTTAAATCATGTTTTGAGTTCTCATTTAAGGCAGCTTCGGCTGCCTTATTTGGGATATTGCTGCTGATTGCTTTTGCACTGACCGCCTCTATGGGGAGTCAGGAGTTTTACGGCTTGTTCCGTTATGACTATCTGCTGTTCTATGCTCTGATTATTCAGGCCTGTTTGCTGTATTTAAAATTAGAATCGTGGGCCGAAGCCAAAGTCATTGCCTTGTTTCATATCATGGCGATGGGCATGGAAATTTTTCTGACCCATCCACAGATTGCATCCTGGCAATATCCACAGCCGGCAGTGTTTAAAATACTGACTGTCCCCTTATTTGCCGGATTTATGTATTCGGCAGTGGGCAGTTTTTTTGCACGCTCACTCAGACTGTATCAGGTGTCCTTTGAGAAACTGCCAAGCTTTCCCAATATGCTGGTTTTGGCTGTTTTTTCCTATATCAACTTCATGAGTAAATTTTTTGTTCCCGATATCCGCCTGTTTCTCTTCGTCTGGAGTGTGATCATTTTCTGGAAAACTAAAATTCGCTTCCAGTTGCAACAGCATCAGCTACAACTCCCGATGTTACCCGTACTGATTGTTTTAGCGTTTCTGATCTGGATTGCAGAAAATATCAGTACTTTTTACAGAATCTGGCTGTACCCCAGTCAGGTCGATGCCTGGCATATGGTCGGCTGGGGCAAGATGGGTTCCTGGTATTTATTGCTGCTTCTGAGTCTGGTGTTGGTGTTAAAAATATTGGGTAATCGCAGCAAAGACGGGGTCTGGACTTTAAAAAACAAATAACTTCAATGTTTTATGTGGTGGGTGATGACTTTGGTGTAAATTGTTTTGCCTTATAAGAAAGTTGCCGCTATCTTACAGAGGTGTAATAAAATTTACACAATGGTGAAGAATTAGAACACTTGAATAATAAATTTTGGAGAATAACCATGTTGAAAAAATTAGCTTTAGCTGCAGTTGTAGCCCTCGGTTCTACAGCAGCATTTGCAGATCGAGATGCAGGTTGTGGTATCGGTTCTCAAGTCTGGGCAGGTCAATCCGGTAAAGTACCTAAAATTCTTGCTGCAACAACCAATGGACTTTTTGCCAACCAGTTATTCGGTATTACCTTTGGTACGCTAGGTTGTAGCGGCACAGGGACAGTGACTGCTCAAGCAGTGACTTTTACCAATGAAAATGCTGAATCTTTGGCACGTGATATGGCCGTTGGAGAAGGGGAAAGCCTAAATGTACTGGCTGAACTTTTAAATATCAGAGCACAAGACAAAGCCCGTTTTTTTGCGGTTTCTAAACAGAACTTCGCTAAAATTTATGCTGCAGAAAATCACGATTCACTTCAGGTACTTGCTTCTTTGCAAGCAGTGATGGCTAAAGATGAAGTCTTGAAAGCCTACGTATAATTGAATATCTCAAAACCCTGTCATTCTGACGGGGTTTTTTCTTATTTTACATTTCTTCTTGAATAAAAGATAAATACCCAATTTGCATGAAATCACTTGCGTTCGTTCTTACTTTAACCTTTTCCACAATGACCTACTCGGCAACAGCTGTTGAAAGCATTGAAGCTCATATCACTCAGCCCTACATAGAACGTGCAGCACAACAAAAACTAGACCAAGACATCACCTGGCTCAGACTCATGTATGCCGATAAACAAGGACAAAGTGAAGTCAGCTATGCAGGTTATTTCTTATCGCCAAATGGTCAAGTTGATTTAAAACAAGAATTGCAGGCCAATATTCAGGCCTTATTTCAACCCGCAGAGCCGAATCAGTCAGTACGTTGCCGCTTTCCGGCACGCAGTCAGTGGTTAATGCAACAACTCAATATTTCAGAGCAACAATTACCTGAGGTCGCTTGCCCGGAACTGGACGACTGGATTGGTCAGATCAAGCCTTATAAAGCCACACTGATTTATGCAACCGACTTTATGGGTAATCCCAGTTCGATGTTTGGGCATACCTTGCTGCGCCTGGATCCCCAAGATCAGAAACAGCTGAATTTGGTATCCTACGCCGTGAATTATGCGGCCACAGTCGCCGGGGGAGATGGCTGGTCTTTTGCATGGAATGGTCTCACCGGGCAGTATCCGGGGGAATATTCCTTAGTGCCTTATTACCGTAAGGTCAAGGAATATGGGGATCTGGAAAGTCGGGATTTGTGGGAATATGAACTTAGCTTAACTCCTGACGAAACCCGATTTTTAGTGCAGCACATTTGGGAAATGAAACATGTGAGTTTCCCTTATTACTTTGTTAGTGATAACTGTGCCTATCGTTTATTGGGGCTGATTGATCTGGTTCGTCCACAGCTGGATTTAAAACAGCAATTTAAAGTGGCCGCCATTCCGGTTGAAACCATTAAAGCCATTGAGCAGCAAGGTCTGGTCAAGGAAACGATATACCGGCCTGCCTTAGAAACCCAGTTGCTATCACAAGTCAGACAGCATGGTAAACGCCTGGCTAAAGTGGCGCATCAAGTCGCTTTTGCTGAAATTCAGGACATGCCAAGAATTCTGGAAAAGTATCAGGATATGGATCGCGGAAAAATTCTGGAAATGGCCTATGACGATTTATACTTGCATTTGATTGGACGTAAAGTTGAACCAGGTTTTGCCCAGCCACGCTTGCGCCAGCTATTGAGTATGCGCAGTGAAATAGATCTGGAAAAACAACGCCAGCAACCACAACGCCCGAAAATGGATCCGACACAGGCGCATGATGCCCGTCATTTTTCGCTCACTATGGGGAAAGTGCAGGGGGAGAAGTTTGTCGAGCTGGGACATCGTCAGGCTTATCATGACCTGATTGATCCGCAAGGTGGCTTCCGAACTGGCACCCAGTTATTGTTTTGGGAGGGTTCAATTCAATATCGTGAAGATAAGTTAAAGCTGAATCATTTCGACTTTCTTTCGGTGAATTCCTATAATCCGATTACGCCGTTTAAAACACCACTGAGTTGGGGTTTTAATTTGGGCTGGAAGCAGGAAGCTTTGGAACAAAATGGTCAGTTTAGTGAGCAGGAACAGCACGGGATTGCCAATTTACAGGTTCAGATGGGCTATAGCTATGCAAACCCGGCACGTGAACATTTGTGCTATATGCAACTGCAAAATCATATACAGGCCGGCAAGGCTTTAGATCAGGGCTGGCGTGTCGGGATGGGACCGACTATAGGTTGTCAAAATATCTGGTCAGATCACATCAATAGTCTGCTACAGCTGGAATTACCCTATTGGGGAGATTCCAAGCAATGGCAACTTAAACTGAACACCCAGTGGCAATATGTCCTGAATCCGCAAAATGTCATTCGTTTTAATTGGCAATACCAGCAACAAGATCATAAGGACTGGATGAAAACCAGTCTGGGCTATGTATGTTTTTTTTAATACTTTATAAAAATAAATTTATTTTTTCTCATTACTTATGAAAAAACATCGAATAGTTCACAAAGTTATTTTTATTAAAATTTGTTATATTAGTCATCTAAACATCTCCCTCATATTCAAAAGCTGTTGGAATCAATTGTATGAATACTGAAAGTATTGCTGTGCTTGCCGCACAATGGAAGTCGGTTTGCCAGGACTTTTCAACAACTGATTTAAACGATACTTTTCAATTTATTCAAGCACATTCCCAGACCCTAGTCGATGAGTTTTATAAAGATATCATGCAGGAAAAGGAAGCATCCTATTTCTTATCTGATGATATGGTCCAGAACCGCTTAAAAACCACGCTGAATCAATGGTTAATCGATTGCTTTAATGTACCCTTGCAGCAGAACTTTATCGAGATTGTCGAAAAGCAGCTGATGGTGGGTAAAGTCCATGCGCGTATCGGCATTCCATCCTGGCTGATTATGCGGGGTATCGGTGAAATTGAAAAGAAAGTCTTTTTGCTTCAGACCAAGCAGACGCAAGAAAACCGTCTGACCATTGCAGCGTATATTGTGCAGATACTGGGTTTTGCTTCGGAAATTATGTGTCGCTCCTATGAAGTCAATCTGGAAAAAAATAATGACACAAAACATACCTATCGTTTATTTTCTGCCATGCAGGATGTGTCGGCGCAAAAGGACAAGCAACGCAGCTCATTATTAGACTGGGAAAATGAACTGATGTTTAAGGTATTTTCGGATGAGCCGAAATTTACACATCCCTTGCTGTCAAAATCTGAATTTGGCTTATGGTTTATCCATAAAGCTGCTTATGCATTTACCGGGACCGAGCAGGTCTCGACCATTATTGACCGTATTCACCAGATTGATCTGCTGAGCCAGCAAGTTTTAAATGCCACTGAAAGAGAGCAGGCCATTCAGCTGATCCAGCATATTCGTGAAAACAACAGGGAGATTCAGCATCTGGTCGATCAGCTGTTTCAGGTGGCTGACTATATCGACTCGGGCAGTGATTCCCTCACTCAACTGCTGAATCGGCGCTATTTACATACCATTGTTTCGCGTGAAATTAATTTTTCCCGTAAAAATAATGCCCCCTTGTCTTTACTGGCCATAGATGCCGATTACTTTAAACGGATTAATGACAAATTCGGCCATGCAGCGGGTGATTCAGCTTTAAAGTTTATTGGTGAAGTGCTGCTCGGTTCCATTAAGGGCAGTGATTATGCATTCCGTGCAGGTGGGGAAGAGTTTTTATTGCTGCTGGTAGACAGCGATTTGGTTCGGGCACAAGAAATTGCAGAAAAGGTCCGTAGCCGGATTCAGGAAACCACTATTCGTACCAGCATAGGCATCAGTTTTAATTTTACAGTCAGTATCGGCTGTGCATTATATGATGGTCATCCAGACTATCAGCGTTTTCTGGATGCAGCAGATGCAGCACTCTATGCAGCAAAAAATAATGGCCGAAACTGCATTCAAGTCACCAAGCAAGTTGCGAGTTCTTAATCTGGAAAAATCAAATCGATGAATAAAAAACTCCTCATATTCAGGGAGTTTTTTATTTGAAAATTTATGGTGAGTTATATTTTTAAAAGTTAGGCTTCGACAATCACGTAGTATTTTTTCACAGCTTCAAGCACTTCAAAGCTTCCCTTAAAGCCGGGCGGAATAATCCCAGCATTTCCAGCAGTCACTTCAATATAAGTTCCGGTCGCTTGGTCGTGGATGCGAACTACACCTTCAATCACCTGAAAGAACTCCTGTTTGTTGTCGGCAAACTGAATATTCCAGCAACCGACTTCACAATGCCAGATGCCACAGTCCATATTGGGATGTTCATACAGGCTATACGTTTCACGTTGAGGATTGCCTTGAATCAAACGGTCAGGGCGGGGGTAATCAATTGATTTTTCAGCGTGCGTTAAACCTTGTCCAGCTAACAGAATTTGCGACATGATCGGTCCTTGATATATGTGCTTCAATCAGGAGATATCAATTTTTGTACGGTGTTATTTAACCACACACAAAAAAAGACTCAATAGCGATTGAGGCTTTTTTTTTTAGAATTAAATTAATAGCTTTCAGGCAAGGCAGCCAAAAATTCACGACGTTCATCTTTATTGGTTTTGAAATCACCCACAAAAGACACAGTACGGGTAGTCGATTCCTGTTTGCCTACACCGCGCATCATCATGCACATATGCGCAGAATCAATCATTACCGCAACACCACGTGCTTGAGTCACTTCAGCCACCGCCTCAGCAATTTGTTGGGTCAGATTTTCCTGAATTTGCAAACGGCGTGCAAACATTTCAGTAATACGGGCAAATTTGGATAAACCCAAAACCTGCCCTTCAGGTAAATAGGCAATATGCACACGGCCATAGAACGGTAATAAATGATGTTCGCAAAGTGAATAGAATTCAATATTTTTGACCAGGACCATTTCACGGTTGTCAGAAGGGAAGACCGCATTATTGGTCACTTCTTCCAAAGTTTTGCTATATCCAGACGTTAAATACGAAAAAGCTTTAGCAGCACGCATTGGCGTATCTTTAAGACCAGGACGATTAAGATCTTCACCAACGGCAGTTAAAATGTTGGCGTAGGATTGCTGCATAGACATAAGACGTGTTCACTTACACTGATATTGAACAAGGACGGCATTGTAGCAGAAAACCGCTACAATGCCCTGTTTTAGAGAAAAATTCCGATTACTGTTTGAATTTTGGGTTTTTTTCTGCACGTTTTAGCAGAACCAGAACAGCACCGGTACCACCTTGCTTTTCAGGTGCACTGACAAAGGCTAAAACATCACGGTGCTGACGCAGCCAGCCATTGACATAGGTCTTTAAAATGGCTTCAGGACCTTTGCCGTGCACAATTTTAATGACATTCTGATTTTCATCTTTGGCCATTTGAATAATCTGGAGCACCGCAACACGGGCTTCTTCCACCGTACAGCCATGCAAATCAACCGCTTCAAACCAGCGCAGGTTACCTGCTTTTAAATCTTCAAATACTTTATGCTGCAAAGTTGCAATGCGATAGCTTAATGTCGCCTGGCTGGCTACCGGATTGAGTATGGCCTGTGTATCAGACAACTCTGCCTGATCGGTTTGCATCGGGCCGGTCGCAGCTGCACGTTTCGCTAAAGTTTGTGCATCCGGTTTTTTCTTTGACGCTTTTTCAAGTTTTGCAATATTGCTAGTGTCCATCTTTTTGACACCTTGCATTTGCTTTTGAAAAAGCGCGAAGTCATCTTCCTGCTCTTGTTCAGCAGTCTTTTGCACAGGCTCAGGCTGCTTCGTAATCTTCGAGGAATGCGGATTAGTGATTTGCTTTTTAAAAGATTTCAGTAAATTGTACTGATCTTTCGAAAGCGAAGAATCATGCTTACTCATAATCTTAATTATTCATCAAACAGTTTCAGGCTGACCAAATAATGCCGTAAAGGCATGATCTGGACGAGGCTGTTTCATAAAACTTTCACCCACAAGGAAGGCATGAATATCATGTTCTTGCATCATGTGGACATCATCTGGTGTGGCAATGCCGCTTTCAGTCACCAATAAACGTGAGGGTTCGAGCAATTTTTTCAAACGCAGCGATGTATTTAAATCGACATCAAAGGTTTTTAAATTGCGGTTGTTTACACCCAGCAAGCAACGTTCTGAAAGTTTCAGTGCACGTTCCAGCTCATTTTCATCATGTACTTCAACCAGTACATCCAGATCATGTTCGAATGCGGTTTTAGACATTTCTTCCAGTTGCTGGTCAGACAGACATGCCACAATTAAAAGAATACAGTCTGCATGCAGGGCACGGGCTTCAATCACGCCATAAGGGTCAATCAGGAAATCCTTGCGTAATGCCGGCAGGGCACAGTGCGAACGGGCAATCTGGATATTTTCGTCGGCACCCTGAAAAAAGTCCACATCTGTCAGTACAGACAGGCAGGCTGCGCCAGCTTGCTCATACTGCTGGGCAATTTCAGCAGGATTAAAGTTCTCACGAATCACGCCTTTAGATGGAGATGCTTTTTTGATTTCTGCAATCACACCTGGGCGCTTGTGTTGTAAAGACTGTGCAAAACCACGCACAGGCGTTGCTGCTTGTGCCAGTTCTTCCACATCTTTATAGCTGCGTTGCTTAAGACGGACAGCAAATTCTTCCTGCTTACGGTCGACAATTTTGCCTAAAATTGTATTTGCGATATCTACCATGATCTTTGTCCTACCGTCTTAAGCTTCGTATTCTTTTAAAGTTTTGGTGAATTCAGACAAAATGCCCATTTTTTCTAAAGCTTGGCCGCCATAGATAATGTCATGTGCCAAAGCGACACCTTGCTTATAGCTATGGGTCAAGCCTGAAACGTAGATACCTGCACCGGCATTGAGTGCAATCATATTTGCCGCCTTTTCACCGATTGCAGATTTTTTCTTGCCTAAAGCATCTTTAATTAAAGCCAGGCTTTCAGCTGCACTGTCTACAGAAAGGCCGGTTAAAGTTTGCGATTCAATGTCGACTGCTTCAGGCTGAATTTCCCATTCCGTGATTTCACCATCTTTCAGTTCAGCCACATAAGTTGAAGAGGCAAGACTGATTTCATCTAAGCCATCTTTAGAATGCACTACCATGGCATGTTCTGCGCCCAGCTGTTTCAATACTTCAGCCATTGGGAGACAAAGTTCAGTGGAAAATACGCCAATCACAAAGCGTTTCACACCGGCCGGATTGGTGAGCGGGCCAAGCAGGTTGAAAATACTGCGAAAGCCGAGTTCTTTACGCGGACCAGCAGCATATTTCATCGCTTTATGGTGATTCGGTGCAAACAGGAAGCCAACCCCCATTTCACGGATGCAGCGTTCAGTTTGTTGCATGTTCAGGTCAAGATTAATTCCTGCCTGTTCAAGCAAATCAGAAGAACCTGATTTGGATGACACACCACGGCCACCATGTTTGGCAATGGTGGCACCAGCAGCTGCAATGACAAAGCTTGATGCAGTCGATACGTTAAACAGGTTTTGGCCGTCACCCCCTGTACCCACAATATCAACTAAATGTGGAAGATCGCTGACATCAATTTTAATTGCAAATTCACGCATGACACGTGCAGCGGCAGTAATTTCATCAATACTTTCGCCTTTTAAGCGCAGTCCCATCATCAAGGCACCAATCTGGGCATCAGTGGCCTGACCATTCATGATGGTACGCATCACGTCTTCCATTTGCGGTTGAGTGAGTTCGATATTTTTAGTGATGTTATTTAAAGCTTGTTGAATATTCATAATCTTTGTAGCGCTCATTATGCGTAAATTTCTAAAAAGTTTTTAAAGATCTGATGACCGTGCTCACTCAGAATGGATTCAGGATGGAACTGCACGCCTTCGACCGGCAATGTCTTATGTTTCACACCCATGATCTCTTCCATAGAGCCATCTTCTTCATTGGTCCAGCAGGTCACTTCCAGGCATTCTGGCAATGTCGCCTGATCAATCACCAGTGAGTGATAGCGCGTTGCAGAAAATGGGGAAGGGAGATTACTGAAAATCCCTTTATTGCTGTGATACATGTCCGATAAACGGCCATGCATGACTTTTTTAGCCCGAATCACATTTCCACCAAAAGCTTGTCCAATACTTTGATGTCCCAGGCATACGCCCAATAGGGGGATTTTACCGGCAAAGTGCTGGATTGCTGGAATGGAAATACCAGCTTCGGAAGGAGAACAAGGGCCAGGACCAATGACGATATACTTCGGTTGCCATCGCTCGATATCTTCCAATGTCACGGCATCATTACGGACTACTTTTACTTCCTGATTTAACTCGCCAAAATACTGCACGATGTTGTAGGTAAAAGAGTCATAGTTGTCGATCATTAAAAGCATGAGCTAACCTATTGAAATTTGCGCACATATATGTGCTCGAATAGTCCAAGAATACTCGCATGATTCAGATTTTCACTGCCTGGTCCAACTGAAACTAAAGGCAGTAAAACGGCTAAAAAAATGGAGTGCGAATCATCATAGCAAAAAATAAACATTTTCGGCTGAACTATTTCCATGATAATGATTTTATAGAAATCACTACATGAGAATAAGCTGATTTATTTGCATTTTATGTTGAAGAAAATTCATCGAAGATGAGGTTAATCATCTTATGTTATTTTGAAAATACGCTACAAGTACTACCTCCATTTAAAAGCTTAATATAAGATACTTAGTTTGTATTAGTAATAAACTATTTTTAAGTAAGTATGGCGCTAGTTAAATTAATGTGATTGAAGTTTGGCTTCATAAAGGTTCATAAAACTGTTGCAATCAGATTGGCAGCTTGTCACCAAAATGGCGCAGAGTATTTCACGCTTTCGACTGTTTGAAATATCTGCAATTTAAGGGCCAAAAATAAAAAACATATCTATAATAATAAGATAGCTTGTATTTATGCTTTAGGTGAGTTTTAGCTTGAAATAGAAAATGCTGAAAATATTCAATAATGAAATCATTAACATGACAGAAAATAAATTATTAAGAATTTATTTTAAGCAGAACTGATGGATATTCAGGCAAATCGCAAGAAAAATAGGACTCTTATAAAAGGGAAAAATAAATATGCACCAATTTGATACACTAAAAGCTACTTTTCAAGTAAATGTGATTATGAGTGTTTGAATATGGTGCATTTAGATTTACACACAGTATAATAGCAACAAAGCAAAAGGCTCAAATCTTCTATTCTGATAAAGAATTCAATATTTTAGCTTTGCTTTTTAAAAGTTGGTACGAGAATTGCTTTATAGACACCAACTACTAACACGCACTTAGCAGGTGCAACAAAAAATCATCGGAGCAAAATGAGCATGGCGAACAAGGTCCTTCAACTCATCCAAGAAAGTGGCGCAAAATGGGTCGATTTTCGCTTTACTGATACTAAGGGTAAAGAGCAGCACGTAACTTACCCTGCAGATACAATCGACGAAGATACTTTTGAAGACGGTAAAATGTTTGACGGTTCTTCAATTGCTGGTTGGAAAGGCATTGAAGCATCTGACATGATCTTGCGTCCAGACGCTGAAACATGTTTCCTTGACCCGTTCTTCGCTGAAGCTACAGTTGTGGTAACTTGTGACGTAATCGAGCCATCTACTGGTCAAGGTTATGAACGTGACCCACGCTCTATCGCTCGCCGTGCAGAAGAATACTTAAAATCAACAGGTATCGGTGATACTGCATTCTTCGGTCCAGAACCAGAATTCTTCGTTTTTGACGAAGTAAAATGGGACATCGACATGTCTGGCGCACGCCACACATTGATCGCTGAAGAAGCTGCTTGGTCTACTGGTAAAGATTACGAAGCTGGTAACTCTGGTCACCGTCCACGTGTTAAAGGCGGTTATTTCCCAGTTCCTCCTGTAGATTCTTCACAAGATATGCGTGCTGATATGTGTGCCCGTATTGAAGACATCATGGGTCCAGGTCGTGTAGAAGTACATCACCATGAAGTTGCATCTTGCCAGTTAGAAATTGGTGTGAGCTTCAATACTATGGTGCGTAAAGCTGACGAAGTTCAACAGTTTAAATATGCAGTTTGGAACGTTGCACACCAATATGCTAAAACTGCGACTTTCATGCCTAAACCAATGGTAGGTGACAACGGTTCTGGTATGCACGTGCATATGTCAATCTCTAAAGATGGCAAGAACCTGTTTGCTGGTGACGAATATGCAGGCCTTTCTGAAATGGCATTGTACTTCATCGGCGGTGTGATCAAGCATGCTCGTTCATTGAATGCAATCACTAACCCATCTACTAACTCGTACAAACGTTTAGTTCCGCATTTTGAAGCGCCAATCATGCTTGCTTACTCAGCACGTAACCGTTCTGCTTCTATCCGTATTCCTTACGTTTCTAGCCCTAAAGGCAAACGTATTGAAGCACGTTTCCCAGATCCAATGATGAACCCGTACTTAGGTTTCGCTGCATTGTTGATGGCTGGTCTTGACGGTATTCAAAACAAGATTCACCCAGGTGAAGCTGCTGACAAGAACTTGTATGATCTTCCTCCTGAAGAAGAAGCTAAAATCCCTACAGTGGCTCACAGCCTGGATATGGCGCTTGAAGCTCTTGCAGCGGATCATGATTACCTGCTTAAAGGTGGCGTGTTCACTAAAGAAATGCTTGAAGCCTATATCGAACTTAAAACTGAAGAAGTACGTCGTCTGAACACGACTACTCACCCAGTTGAATTTGATATGTATTACAGCCTGTAATTCATATTCGAATTTAGGTTCAAGAAAAACCCGCGCTTGTCGCGGGTTTTTTTTGTATGATCTATTCAATTACTTGAAGTATGTACACGACTATGGCGCAGCGTAAAAAGCACATCGGTTTCTTTCCTTGGATTGATCCAAAGGATCATGAAAAAGGATTTAAACTGAACTTTTCAGAAGTGACTTATATTGAGGTTGGGCGAACAGTGGAAGGCTATAAGCAAGCTGAGTTCGTTGCTCTGAAAAATCCTGAACTGGCTCTGGATTATGCTTATCCTAAAAGTTTTTATTTAACTGCCGAAGGCATGATTTTAATTAAAACTCCGCAGGGAAAATTTGAAGTCATCGCCAAAACAGACAACAGTTAAACCAAAATTTCATTTTAAATTAAATGATAACAAGTAAGCTCCAGTCTTCTGAATATCATTTAAACTATGTATAAATTTTCATATTTTTAAGAGCTTTATGGTTATGCGTGAACCGCTTGCATACGCAAATCAAAATTCAACTATTTTACCTGCATTAAAATCGTGGTTATATGCTTCAGGTTCACTGACACAACAATTAACCGATTTTGCGGGTGGGGTATTCAAGGTCCAGCCTATTGAAGAGCACTATCAGCGGCTTCTACGTGCCGATGCACAATGGATGAATATGCCGCATCAGCATACATCTTGGGTACGTGAAAGCTATTTATATGGTTGTGATGCAGAGCCGTGGGTCAAAGCGAAAAGCATTTTTCCAATCCTAAGCTTGCAGCGTCGGGCACGCCTTTTTAAGCATATTGGTAAAAAACCTATAGGATGGTTTTTATTTCAACGCACAAACCCTATATGTCAGCGTCGTGTCATTCTGCTGGAAGATGGCTGGACACGGCAAAGTTGCTATACTTGGCATGGTTGTAAATTTATTGTGCAGGAAACTTTTTTACCTGCATTTGAGCAATTTATTCAACAAAAAATTAAACAGTAATCTGGTTAAGGATGGTCATGGCAACTGCGCATCAAATTACCTGGCGTGAACGCCTGGAAGCTTATTATTATCTCTGTCGTTTTGATAAGCCGATTGGTACGGAACTGGTGTTTTGGCCAACCATGTGGGCGTTATGGATTGCCAATCAGGGTATGCCATCCATCAGCATTTTGATTCCCATGATTTTGGGCACGATTTTTATGCGTGCGGCAGGCTGTGCCATTAATGATTTTGCTGACCGGAAAGTAGATGCATATGTGGAACGGACTAAAACCCGTCCACTGGCGACCGGAATTATCAGTGCTCAAGAAGCAATATATGTATTTTTAGCTCTGGTTGCTGCTAGTGCCTGTATGTTGTTCTTTTTGCCGATTGAAACCTTTTACTGGTCATTTGGGGCGTTGTTTCTGGCATTTATCTATCCGTTTATGAAACGCTATACCCACTTGCCACAAGTCTTTCTTGGCGCGGCATTTTCATGGTCCATTCCAATGGCCTATACCGCAGTTGGACAGATACCGGATTTAACCTGCTGGCTTCTGTACTTTGGTAATCTGGCCTGGACAGTGGCTTATGATACTCAATATGCCATTACTGACCGTGAATATGATTTGAAGATCGGGGTAAAATCCACAGCGATTTTATTTGGCAAATATGACATTGAAATTATTTCTTTATTGCAAGTCATCAGCCTTATATTGATTGGCAGTGCTCTGTATTTGGAAAGTCTGTTGATGCCATTTGGTTTAATCGCATTGCTATGCGTTGCTGCAGATTTTATCTACCAATGGAGCAAAACCCATGACCGTGATCCGCAGCGCTGTTTTTGGGCATTCCGTCATAATCGCTGGGTAGGTGTTATGATTTTTGCCGGAATTTTTCTCGCTTTGTTTTAATGATTATTTGAAGTAAAAATCGTCATAAAAAATTATCCGTATGGATACTTTTTATTATGGGTTAAATGTAGGCTGCGACATCAGTTCAACTGACTTTGTATCTTTAGTTCCTGAGTAATGAACTGTAATGCGGCATTTTTTGAATTTTTTCTAAAACTGGCATACAGCTGCAAGGTTGGAAGTTCAAAATCGGTCGCAATCACTTGCACATGATCGCCGAGAAATTTTAGCAGGTATTCCGGAACGAAACTAAAGCCCAAGCCCATATTGATCATGTTGATATGTTGCAGAACATTGGTCACCCAGTGCATCTGATGATGTGGTAGATGTTTGAGCTGTAATTGTTTATTGATCTTTTCATAGAAAACCGGTGAGGCGCTTTGTTCACACATGATGATGTTCTGTTTGCTCAAGTATTCACGGTTAATCTGATGTTTAGAAGGATGAAGTTTCTTTGCTGCCACGACATAGATTTTTTCAGTCAGCAAGCACAGGTTCTCATAATCATCATGCTGCACAGCATAACGGGTAAAGGTCAGGTCGAGTTCAGCATTCTTGAGGCGCTGAATTTGTTCAAGGCAGGTCAGACTTTGCACATGGATCTGTAGATCCGGAATTTGCTGTTTGAGTTTATCCAGAATTAAGGGCATGACCTTCAGTTCTGCCACATTTAAAAAGCCGATATAAATCTGGTTGTTTTTGTTATAAGCCACCTGTCGTGCAGCGGATATGGCCAGCTGGGCATTTTCCAGCGCATTCTGTGCATAAGGTAAAAAGGCTTCACCTTCATCGGTCAGACGGATTTTTTTAGCAGAGCGGTCAAACAGTAACACGCCGATTTCTTCTTCCAGGTCTTTAATCTGCTGGCTTAATGAAGGTTGTGCAGTAAACATTTTTTCAGCAGCCTTGGTAAAACTGCCTTGCTGAACCACGCTGACAAAATATCTTAAATGACGTAATTCCATAATTCACCACACCTATAAACCCGATTGCACAGTCTCTTTCTGAGCTGATGCCGCAAATCAGATTATGAAATGTGGCAGACCTAAAAACTATGCAACCATAGTTTAAGTCTATGGGTGTTCTGCAAAATAACGTGGTTGCATACACTGAGATCAGACAGCTGAAGGGTGACATTGAAAAGGAGTAGCTGATGTCTGAGCAATTTGATACGGATGTGCTGGTGGTGGGAACAGGTCCTGCGGGATCAACCTTGGGACTGGCACTGGCCAATTATGGTATTAAAGTCCAGCTTTTTACCCAGTTTAGCTGGCTAGCCAACAGTCCACGTGCACATATTACCAATCAGCGGGCCATGGAAGTGTTGCGTGATCTCGGCGTAGAAGAACAGGTCAAGCAGATTGCCACGCCCTGGGAACAGATGGGGGAAAGCCTGATTACCACCAGTCTGGTCGGGGAAGAAATTGCCCGTTTAAGTGCCTGGGGTACTGGTGATGAACGACATGGTGATTATGTCAAGGGCAGTCCCTGTCCATTGGTGGATCTGATCCAGCCGAAAATGGAAGCATTGTTAGCAAAGAATGCCGCCGAACGTGGTGCGATTTATAACTTTAATACAGAATATCTGTCTCATACTCAGGATGAACACGGTGTGACGGCAACCTTTCTAAACCGGATTACCAATACCGAGTTTAGCTTACGTGCCAAATATCTGGTGGGTATGGATGGTGCACGCTCTAAAATTGTCGAGCAGTTAAATCTGCCGCTTGAAGGCGTCATGGCGCGTGCCGGTACTGTGTATGTGACATTTAAGGCGGATTTAAGCCAATATGTGCAGCATCGTCCAGCAATCCTGCAATGGATTGTTAACCCCGAAGCCAGTTTTGGTGATTTGGGTATGGGGCTACTGCGCGCTATTACCCCATGGAATGAGTGGATTATGGGTTGGGGCTTTGATATTTCCAAAGGTGAGCCGCAGGTGACTGAGGAGCAGGTTCGTGCTCGCCTGAATGCCTTTGTTGGGACTGAAGTTGAAGAAGTAGAAATTCAAAAACTGTCGTATTGGTATGTAAATCAGACTTGGGTGACAGAGTATTCCAAAGGTCGTGTGTTCTGTGGTGGTGATGCAGTACACCGTCATCCACCATCCAGTGGTTTAGGCTCGAATACCTGCATGCAGGATGCCTTTAACCTCGGCTGGAAACTGGCCTATGCGGTGAAAGGCTGGGCCAAAGAAAGCTTGTTGGATTCTTATACTCGTGAGCGTGCACCTGTAGGCAAGCAGATAGTCGCCCGTGCTAATCAATCCCGCTTCGATTATAAGCATCTCAAAGAAGTCTTTGGTTTTGATCATGGTGTAACAACACAGGTAGAAATGTTGCAGCGAATTTTCGCTGAAGATGACGCGGGTGCCGAGATTCGTCAAAAATTATTCCAGGCGCTCGAGATTAAGCATTTCGAATTTAATGCCCAAGGGGTAGAGCTGAATCAGCGTTATGATTCAAATGCTGTGATTGCCGAGGCGACAGCGGAAACCTTTATGCAAGATTCGCAGCTTTACTTGCAGGCAACGACACGCCCGGGGGCAAAAGTGCCGCATACCTGGCTGATTAATGCCAAAGGACAGAAGCAATCGACCTTAGATATCGTAGGACAGGGCCGCTTTACCTTGTTGACCGGGCTGTCTGGTACAGGCTGGAAAAATGCGGTGCATGCTATGAATTTACCTTATCTGGATGTGATTCAGATTGGTTCCCGCGAATACCGCGATGTTTACGGAACCTGGAACCAGAAATCTGAAATCCATGAAGCGGGTGCGGTACTGGTACGTCCGGATGGTTATGTGGCTTGGCGAATGCAAGACAAGCCTGAAGCAGACTTTGATTATCTTAAAACCTTGCAAGAGGTATTGCAGCAAATTCAGCTTGCTGTCTGACTGTAGAGATAAAAAGCCGGTTTCGACCGGCTTTTTTGATGCGAGTTTACAAAGCAGGTGAATGATCTGTTGAGACAGCACAGGGTTTTGTTATATTGGACAGGCAAATTTAGTGTGTATATAGATTGACAGGTATTGATTATGTCGCAGTCAGGCGCGAAGCCCAATCCCAAGAAGATGATTATTCTGATGAGTCTTGGTTTACTTATCCCGATTTTTCTGGTCTCTATGGCCTATCTGGCAGTCAGTAGCGACGAGAAAAACCAGCAAAAATATCAACAGCAGCAGGCTGAAATGCTGGAACGGATCAAAGCCCGTGAAGCAGCTGAACAGGCTGCTTCTAAGCCCACTGTAGAGCTATCTGAACAGCAAGCCAGAAATAATTGAGATCGATACTGAATTCAGCCACCGCATCATACGGTGGCTTTTTTATGTCGAAATGGAGTTAATTTAAAATGTCTTTTTTTAAGTTGTGGGTACTTGGAATATCGGTATAGCGATAGACCTGATAGCCTGCTTCGTTCAGCATGGCATCACGCTCGGCATCTTCCTGTTCCTTACCTATATGGCTGGGATCATCCAGTTCAATAATCGCGACCACTTCGAGCTTTTGATTCAGTAAAACGAAGTCGGTGACTTTACGGTTAAACTTGTTACGGATCTTAAAGTTGTCATTGGTGATTAATGCGCTAAAAGCAACTTGAGCCAAAATATGATGTTGTGGAAAGGCTTCTTTCAGCCGGATAAACATTTTACTTTCAAAAGGCGTGATCACACGTTTAGGGAAAAATTTCTGCTGTGGTTTGAACAGTTGCTGAAAAACAAGGGTCAGCAAGGCAAGAGTGGCAATGCAACCAATAATAAAAAAAGTGGCTTGGCTTGAGTCGAACACAATAAAATCTTGATATAAGAAAAAACCCACTCTGTTGAGTGGGTTTTTAGAATTTGGCTCTCCAACCTGGGCTCGAACCAGGGACCTGCGGATTAACAGTCCGTCGCTCTACCGACTGAGCTATTGGAGAATCTGGTACGCATTCTATGTATCTCGGCTTACAGGGTCAAGAGTTTAGTGTTAAAAAAGCCATGAAAATGAATTGAATGTTTTAAAAATAAACTTATTGCTGGTTATTTAAGTGATTTTATTAGGTCTATATAGTTTTCTTTGCTTTGTAATGGGTGGGCTTGACGGCATTCGTCCAGCAATTTCATCACTTCAGCTTGGGTAAGCTCAGGTTTGAGTTGCTGCTGAATGTGTTTTAAAACCTCCGGGTTCTTTTTGACTAAATTACGGGTGCAATGAAACAGGCGTTCATACATGAGCGCGGAAGCCTGCTTTTTATTTTCAGAATTTTGACTACATTGAAACACGGCGAACATCACAACAATCAAAATAATCCAGAAAATGAGAGATTTTAACCAGGTGGCATTCATAGCAGTTTATTAGAATATTGTTATTAGAATGAAAATAACCAAATTTTAATCAGCGAACAAGAGATAGGAGAATGATCTACAATTTTAATAAAAAGTGATGACTCAAAAGTAGAGATCGTAAAAGTGCAGATTGCAGGAAATGTAAATCTGCTGAATAAAAAAAAGCCCACTTCGCAATGAGTGGGCTTTTTAGAATTTTGGCTCTTCCACCTGGGCTCGAACCAGGGACCTGCGGATTAACAGTCCGTCGCTCTACCGACTGAGCTATGGAAGAATAGATGGCTCTCCAACCTGGGCTCGAACCAGGGACCTGCGGATTAACAGTCCGTCGCTCTACCGACTGAGCTATTGGAGAATCTGATGCGCATTTTAGGGATGAAAACTAAAGTCGTCAACAAGATAATGTAAAGAAATGAATTATTTGCTTTATTAATATGCGTTTGGGTTCTGAAAATAAAAAAATCACCCATAAAGGGTGATTTTTTAAGCAAAAAATAAAAAATATTTTATTTCTTATTTTTCAACGCCAGCAGCTTGACCAGCATATTTAGCATTTGCGTAATCCCAGTTTACCAAGCTTTCCAGGAAAGTTTTGATATAAGCAGGACGTGCATTGCGGAAGTCGATGTAGTAAGCGTGTTCCCAAACGTCAATAGTCAACACAGCAACTTTACCATGAGCAAGTGGAGTGTCGGCATTTGAAGTTTTAAGGATAGAAAGGTTGCCATTTACTTCATCCGCAACCAACCAAGCCCAGCCTGAACCGAATTGAGTGGTTGCAGCAGCAGCGAATTCTTCAGCAAATTTTTCATAAGAACCGAAAGCTTCATCAATTTTAGCCGCTAAAGCACCAGTCGCTTTACCACCACCATTTTTAGCCATACAGTTCCAGTAGAATGTATGGTTCCAAACTTGAGCCGCGTTGTTGAACACGCCAACTTTAGCAGCATCACCAGCAGATGCTTTAATGATTTCTTCTAAAGTTTTACCTTCAAGGTCTGTGCCTTTGATCAGGTTATTCAAGTTTACAACGTAAGTGTTGTGGTGTTTGTCGTGATGGTATTCTAAAGTTTCTTTGCTGATGTGCGGAGCAAGATCTTCATAACCGTATGGAAGTGCCGGTAAAGTAATCGTTGTCATGTCTTCAATTCCTTGCATTTTGCTGGGTTTTAACATTAAGTCGCTTTATTGTAATAGATTCTTGAGGAAAATTGCGCATTGCTTATAAATAACAATACAGAATAAAGCCTCAATTTATACGTATAAAGAAAATGTTAAACCGTCATTAAATTAAATCGGATTGTTTAATTCAAAGTAACTATACTCAATATCGAACTGTTCTGAAATAGCTTTTGCCAGACGTTGTACTCCATAACGTTCGGTGGCATGATGCCCGCAGGCATAGTAGTGCACATTCAGTTCTTTGGCTTCGTAAAAAGTCCGTTCACTGACCTCGCCGGAAATGTAGGCATCACAGTTTTGCTCCGCAGCTTTGCCAATAAAATCTTGCGCGCCACCAGTACAATAAGCCACTTTCTGAATGCTGGTTTTTTCCGCGGGAAGATGGATGGCGTTAAAATTTAAACGTTCAGACACATACTGTTTAAAGTCTTCAGCAGACATGGCGTTTTTTAAATAACCAATATTGCCAATCGGGTTGCGTTCAGCTGGATCTAAAGCTTCAATATTTTCTAATGCTAACATCTCGGTAATCGCGGCATTATTACCTAAAGTAGGGTGACTATCTAAAGGTAAGTGATAGCCGACCAGTGAGATATCATGCTGAATCAGGCTTTTAATACGTTTACCGCGCATACCTGTAATCGGGTAGGGTTCACCTTTCCAGAAATAACCATGATGCACCAGCAGTAAGTCGGCACCTTGTTCAATTGCAGCTTCAATCGCATCCTGAGATGCCGTAACAGCACACAAAATTCTGCTAATCTCCGGTTTGCCTTCTATTTGCAAGCCATTTGGTGCATAGTCTTTAAATTCGTGTGATTTCAGGGTTTGATCACACCACTGAATAATCTCGCTGAGCTTTGCCATAAATTTCTCAAAAGCCTTAATATTGAATATCATCAAAACATATTTTGAATTGTAACTAAAGCAGCACAAAACTCTGAATTATTTTTAAGTTTCCTGCTGTATTTCATTTTACAATGGCCGATAAATTACTTAGTCATCAACGAATTAAAATATTGTTAGAGGAAATTACCGTGCGCCGCACCTTTTCATGGTTACCTTGGGTTTTACTTGTTTTAGTCACTCTCGGTTTTCTTGTCTGGCAACATTCTCAGAAGCCGCAAGCCCCTGTTGCATCTGACGGTATAAAAATGCCAAGAGAAAAAGTCGAGCCTTTAGTTAATACCAACAGGGCGGGTGCAGTCGAATCTTACAGTAATGCCGTGAAGGTGGCGGCTCCTGCGGTGGTGAATATTTTCACAACCCAAAAAGTGAATAAAGCAGAGCACCCTTTGTTAAATGACCCTGCATTTCGCGAGTTTTTTGGTGATCAGGTCCCTGAACAGTTTGATCAGGAGCAAAATGAAAACAGTCTGGGGTCGGGTGTTATTGTACGTTCAGATGGCTATATCTTGACCAACAATCATGTAATTGCTCAGGCTGAACAAATTGTGGTGGGTCTGAATGATGGACGCCGTGCAGTCGCTAAAGTGATTGGCACAGACCCAGATTCTGATCTGGCGGTAATTAAGATTGAACTCGACAAGCTGCCGGTTTTGCCTTTTAAACTCAGCGGCAATGAAGTTGGGGATGTGGTGCTTGCCATTGGTAACCCATTCGGTGTGGGACAAACAGTCACTCAGGGGATTATTTCTGCCACCAACCGTTCAGATTTGGGCATTAATACTTATGAAGACTTCATTCAAACCGATGCGGCGATTAATCCGGGGAATTCGGGTGGAGCACTGATTGACGTGGCTGGTAATCTGATTGGTGTGAATACGGCTATTTTCTCGCAATCCGGTGGTTCACTGGGGATTGGTTTTGCCATTCCTGCGAAAGTGTGTCAGCAAATTCTAAATTCAATTCTGAAAGACGGTCGTGTAGTTCGCGGCTGGTTGGGCATTAGCCTCATGCCAGTACAACAGGACAATATTCTTGAACCTAAGCAAACTGGCGTAGTCGTTGCTGACGTACTTCCTCGTGGTCCTGCAGCCAAGGCAGGAATTAAAAAGGGTGATAAAATTATCCAGGTCAATGGTGAACCGATCACTTCTGCTTCCCACTTGATTAATTATGTAGCCTTGCAAGCACCGAATAGCACCATTAAAGTTGAAGTGGTGCGAGATGAGCAGCCATTAACCCTGAATGTGGTGGTGACTGAACGTAAAGCACAGAATAATAATTCACAATATATTCCTTTACCTCAACAATAAAAACAATCCTGCTATTGATCCACGTTGAGGTGAATGAGCAGAGAAAAAGCGCATTTCGATGCGCTTTTTTTATGGCCTAGCTTAGGGCTTATCTGATGACTAGATAACTATAGATTATTTAGGCAATAAAAAAGCCCGCTTTAATGCTGCGGGCTTTTTCGTATTTGGCTCTCCAACCTGGGCTCGAACCAGGGACCTGCGGATTAACAGTCCGTCGCTCTACCGACTGAGCTATTGGAGAATCTGCATGCGATTATAAGCAGATTTTACAGGGGGTCAAGCTAAAAGTGTCATGATTCCTTAATTTTTATGCCGTATGCTTTTTATTTAAACAACTCAATTAAAAATCCTAAAAAAACTTGCACAGCCAAAACTGGCTTGTTAGATTAAATACATAACAGAGCGTTTGAATGTAAGTTCAAACAGTGTGGATTTAAACCAACTTGCCAGCACTAAAATGGCTAAACAGGAGAAAGCGAATGCATACGCTGACGATTGCCGAAATTTTTTCAAATTTATCTTTTTATCAAGATAATTACCTTTCTATTATTCAAGACCCGCAGTGCTATCAGACCGCTGTTGAGGATGCTTATATCCAGGTCTGGCCTGTCGGAACTCAAGTCTTATATCTGGGTGACTTGTTGCAGCTTTGGTTTAGCGATAAATGGTTGATTAATTCACCTTGTCAATTGCTGCTGGATAGTTATTCGAATGGTCGCAAGCAGCCTTTGCAACGTGATCGTGATCTGTATTTGTATCAGCTGAATGGTAGCGCTTTATCTGGACGTAACAATTCTAAAGTATGGTCGGTGTCGGAACAGAAGAAACTCTCTATATCACTCGATAGCGTATTTAAATATTTATGTATCTATAAGGGAACTTCACGTCCGGAAGTGGCTTTATCTGCTCTAACAAAATCATTTAAATCGGCCGTTTAATCATGTACTCGCACAAGAGCTTAGTAAATGACTTAAGCTCTAAGTGCGGCATATTGTCTATTAACGAATAATCATACATGTTGCAGTGGCGTCGGCTTAAAGTTTGACTTCTTTATCTACAATTTTACCTTCAGTAATCTCCAGGTTTTATGGATATTGATGATGGTTCCTGTGGCAACCAGTTGTTGATCTTGAGGAGTAGGGTGGCACATTTTGATATTTAAATCGATGGTGCCATAACCCACACCTGCTTCCAGCATACTGTGAACGGCACAACCAGTAACGGAATCCAGTACGGTTGCTGCAAAACCGCCGTGTATGCCCCCTAAAGGGTTTAAATGACGGTTATCCGCTTTCACTTTGAAATGAATCGTGCCTTCCGAAACTTCATAAGGTTGCATGGAAACGGTTTCACTCATTGAGGGTGCTGGAATTCTGCCATTACACATGGCTTGTAAAAGTTGCAGTCCAGTCATTTCTTTGGGATTCATTGTTATTATTTCCTTATTGATTTATAAGTTACAAAAAGGAACTTGATGTTTGAATTAGCGGTGTTGATCAAAACCGTCAAGAAACATTCAGCAGGTTGTAGGGAAATAAAATTTATTGAATGAGCAAAAGAATAGAAAATTATTGAAGCATAAAACTAAGCCTACTATCTCTCGTGCTATAAAAATTTGCCAAAGGATAAGTTGAGAGTCACTTGCAGTGGTTTGTAAAGATTGAATGTTGATCATCAAGTGCGTGTGGATCATTGTTATGTATCTCCAGAATTTTGCTCATGTGTATTTTTTATAAATTGAATCAGCAAATCTCTATGGATTTAAAAAGCTAGATTGGCTATATCTAAAGCAGGTTGTTGATAGGGACGCTCAACCATGCTGTTTAAAATCATGATTGCCATGCTGGCTTTTGCTGCCAATTCGGTTTTATGCCGTTTGGCATTGGCAGGCCAGCAAATCGACCCGATGAGTTTCAGCTTGATTCGTGTCTGTAGTGGTGCTGTCGTTTTATTGGCGCTTTACCTGTTTTCTACACAAAAAGCCAAAATTGAGTGGAGTGTTAAAAACGGTTTTTTTCTGGCGCTGTATATAGTCGCTTTTTCACTGGCTTATTTACATATAGATGCCGGTGTCGGGGCATTGCTGTTATTTGGCACTGTTCAGCTCAGTATGGTCGGTTATGGTCTATGTCATGGTGAAAAAATCAATCTGCACCGTGGTGCCGGGTTGTGTATTGCGATTATCGGCATTTTCATTCTCTTGCTTCCGGGTGCAGATGCTCCAAATTTGGTTTATGCAGCCATTATGGTGCTTTCAGGAATAGGCTGGGCGATGTACAGCATTGCGGGCAAAAATATGCAAAACCCCTTGGCCAGTACATTAGCCAATTTTGTCATGGCGATTCCTTTTGTCTTGCTGGCTTACGCTGCGTTTTATGCACACAGCTTTACACAGCCTCAAGGTGTCCTTTTGGCAGTGCTGTCAGGCGGTTTGGCCTCAAGTGGTGCCTATGTGTTGTGGTATGTCATTGTGAAACAGATTGACCGTGTGACGGCCAGCAGTGTGCAGCTCTCTGTGCCGTGTTTGGCGATAATGGGTGGCGCGCTGTTTATTGGTGAGACTTTAAGTTGGCGGATGATCATGTCTGCCATCATTGTTTTAGCAGGAATTTCCTTGGTGATTAGAACTATGCCTGATCAGACGCATGCGCCAAGCACATTGAAATAATTAAAATATGTTTAAAGCAGAATTAATCTGGATATTTTTTAAGTTTAAAAAGATAAATCCTGAAATAGAAAAAAACCCACGAAATTCGCGGGTTTTTTTTTAAATCTTACTTTAGAAAAAGCAGATTATTTTTCAGCAGCAATTGAAGCAATCGCAGCGTCAACACCTTCGATTGAATCAGCAGCTTTCTTGATACGTGCAAGCGCATCTACCAGTACTTCGTCAGCAGTCGCATAAGAAATACGCATGTAACCGCCCAGACCGAATGCATCACCAGGAACAACGGCAACACCAGTTTCTTCCAATAACCATGCAGAGAATTCTGTGCAAGATTTTAAACCTTTCGCACGAATTAATGGACGAATGTTGGCATAGGCATAGAATGCACCATCAGCTGGAAGGCAAGTAATACCGTTGATGTCATTCAAGCCTTTTACAACTAAGTCATGACGGCGTTTGAAAGCTTCAACCATTGGCTCAAGAACGTCTTGAGGACCGTTCAATGCAGCTTCAGCAGCAACTTGTGAAATGGAAGTCGGGTTAGAAGTGGATTGAGACTGGATTTTTTTCATCGCACCAATCAGTTTAGCAGGGCCCGCTGCATAGCCAATACGCCAGCCAGTCATTGCATAAGCTTTAGATACACCGTTCAGTACAATTACGCGGTCGTAAAGGTCTGGAGCAATAGTGGCGATGTTGTAGAATTCGTCGTCCCAACGGATTGGTTCGTACATGTCATCAGAAGCCACGAGAACTTCTGGGTATTTGCGAAGTACTTCAGCCAAAGCTTCAAGTTCAGCTTTAGTGTAGATCATACCAGTCGGGTTAGATGGGCTGTTCAATACCACTAAACGGGTTTTGTCAGTGATAGCAGCTTCTAATTGAGCAGGTGTGATTTTGAAACGTTGTTCTTCACCACATTTCACTACAACAGGCACGCCTTCAGCAATGAGTACCATGTCTGGATAGCTTACCCAGTATGGCGCAGGGATGATCACTTCATCACCTTTATTTAACAAAGCAAGTGCCAAGTTAAAGAATGACTGTTTACCACCGCAAGAAACCAGAATCTGGTTTGCTGCATAGTCAAGATTATTATCACGTTTTAATTTCGCAATAATTGCTTTTTTAAGACCTGGAGTACCGTCAACAGCGGTGTATTTGGTGAAACCGTTGTTAATAGCTGCAATTGCTGCATCTTTGATGTGTTGTGGGGTGTCAAAATCTGGTTCACCTGCACCCAAACCAATTACGTTTTTACCAGCAGCTTTAAGTTCGGCAGCTTTGTTGGTAACAGCAAGTGTAGGGGACGGTTTGATGGCATTTACACGATCAGAGAGACGTACGTCCACGGCAGTATTCCTTCTTATAGGGATTAAAAAATAAAAAAGCACACTATCTTAGCTTAAATTGCGCCAAAAAGGGGAGGTCGAATATAGCAATATTGGAAAAAAGTATTTAATCCGGTTGAATCAGCTGAGCATTAACAATTAATCATTAAATATTTAGTCTGAATAAAAGGCCTGAGAATGACTAAAAAATGGCGGTAAAAGTGATAATTAAATGTGAATGACTAAGTGAAAAAGAACACTACAATTAGATGGTGTACTATTTAATTGTAGTGTGTGGAGTGTTAGCAAGTTGTCACAAAAACTAAACATCAATAAGCATAATTCAGATCGGTATAATCATTTAAGGATTTTTGCAGATGGGTATTAATGAACTCATGTACATCAGCAGTGGTCATTGGTTGCCCCTGTTTGGTAATGACATGTTCAATCGGCTGCTGACCTTGAGCAGTAATGGTATAAACGAAATTACGCGTCACTTTATAACCTGTTTCTTCTTTTAGAATGCAAGTCACATACCGATAGCTATGCTCAAAGTTTAAATCGGTATGTGAAAATACAAACTGATCAAACAGTTTCATATTTTGACCATCAGCCAAAGCTTTGAGTTCATCCACAATGCTGGCACTAAATTTCATGCCGTAACGTTCAGAGATAGGCTTGTGATCAATCAGTAGTGAAACGGTGTCATCATCATTTTGGGTTATGGTGACATTGCTAAAATCGGACATGAAAAATCCCTGTGTTAAATTGAACTGTGCTGCAGTATGTGGAAAATAAAGTGAAAATCAATTGAGTGTGGTACAGATTTTTAGCAAAACGTTCAAATAAAGACCACTTTAAATAAAAATGGCTACAAAAACAGTAGCCATTTAAATTAATTTGAAATGAACTTATTGATTAAAGCGGGACAGGTCTTCTTCAGGACGGGCAGTCAATACTTCAACACCGGTTTTTGTCACTAAAAGGGTGTGTTCATATTGTGCGGACAAGCTATGATCTTTGGTCACCACCGTCCATTTGTCACCTAAGATTTTGGTTTTCCAGTCGCCAGCGTTTACCATCGGTTCAATGGTAAAGGTCATGCCTTCTTCAAGCACCATACCGGTATTGGGTTGACCATAATGCAAAACTTGCGGTTCGTCGTGGAATACGGTGCCAATACCATGACCACAATATTCACGTACGACGCCAAAGCGTTCTGATTCAACATATTTCTGGATGGCATTGCCAATATCACCAATGGTAGAACCTGGTTTTACCGTCGCAATACCGAGGTACATGGCTTCTTGAGCCACTTTGCATAAACGATCGGCAAGAATTGAAGTTTCACTGCCGACGATATACATCATATTGGTGTCGCCGTGATAGCCGTCTTTAATGACAGTGACATCAATATTCAGAATATCGCCTTTTTTCAGGATTTTGCTTGCAGATGGAATGCCGTGACACACTACGTGGTTGACGGAAGTACAAATGACATGCTGGAATGCCGGGCGGCCGGGTGCTGCACCATAACCAAGACAGGCAGGAATGGCATCCTGTTTATTGACGATATAATCGTGGCAGATGGTATCCAGTTCGAGTGTAGAGACACCCGGTTTGATATGCGGTTTGATCATATCCAAAACTTCTGCCGCCAGTCGACCCGCCACACGCATTTTTTCAATTTCTTCAGGGGTTTTAATGAGTCGACGAGGAGCTTCGTAAGTACTGTTCATGATCTTTAAAAACTTTTGGAAATTTGTGTGTGACTATGGTATAAATAGCCGCCCATTTTATCAAATGCTTTTTCGTGAATAAATTTCACGGGCTTTGTGCGATGGGGCAATAAAATCCGCACATATATCGACACATTTCTCTGGGTGCTCGCAAGAGTGGAGAATGCGGATATATGGAGGCCTAACCCAAACTTTAAGGTAAAGAAAATGGCAGATTACAACGTAAGCATGCGCGACCTTCTTCAAGCAGGCGCTCACTTCGGTCACCAAACTCGTTTCTGGAACCCAAAGATGCGCGAATACATCTTTGGTGCGCGTAACAAAATTCACATCATCAACCTTGAGCACACTGTTCCTGCGTTAAATGATGCTTTGAACTTTGTTAACAATCTTGCAAGCAAAAAGAACAAAGTATTGTTTGTTGGTACTAAACGTGCTGCTTCTAACATCATTCGTGAACAAGCTCAACGCGCTGGTCAACCATACGTAGACCACCGCTGGTTAGGTGGTATGTTGACGAACTGGAAAACACTTCGCCAATCTATCAACCGTTTAAAAGATCTTCAAACTCAATCTACTGACGGTACTTTTGCTAAACTTACTAAACGTGAAGCTTTAGAACGTACTCGTGAAATGGAAAAACTTGAACGTGCTTTAGGCGGCGTTAAAAACATGGGTGGTTTACCTGACGCATTATTCGTAATTGACGTTGACCACGAATCAATCGCGATTAAAGAAGCTAAAAACTTGGGTATTCCTGTAATCGGTATCGTTGATACAAACTCTAACCCAGACAACGTAGATTACGTTATTCCTGGTAACGACGATGCGATCCGTGCGGTTACACTTTACGCTTCTGCTATGGCTGATGCTATCCTTGCTGGTAAAGAGTACGCTCAATCACAAGCAAATGCTCAAGCTAAAGGCGAAGAAGCTGCTAAAGAAGCTCCAGAGGCTTAATGCGTTTTGACGCAGAATTGTCATTTTTGCGACATGTAACCGTGGCAAATTAAGCGTCAAGAAAGCGAAACGGTCCAGAGAACACTTTGGGCCGTTTTTGTTGAACAGATTCATTTTTCTACCGTATTTAGGAGAATAACATGACTGCAGTTACTGCGAGCATGGTAAAAGAATTGCGTGACCGTACTGGTTTAGCAATGATGGAATGTAAAAAAGCATTAACAGAAGCGAACGGTGACATCGAATTAGCGATTGATAACCTTCGTAAATCTGGTCAAGCAAAAGCAGCTAAAAAAGCTGGCAACATTGCTGCTGATGGTGCAATCACTATCGTTCAAGAAGGCAATAAAGCTATTCTTGTAGAAGTAAACTGCCAAACTGACTTCGTTGCTAAAGACGAAAACTTTGCTGGTTTCTCGACTAAAGTTGCTGCTGCTGCGCTTGCTGCAAATGAAACTGATGCTGCTAAAATTGCTGAATTGAAACTTGAAGATGGTTCAACTGTTGAAGAAGCGCGTATTGCTCTTGTTCAAAAAATCGGTGAAAACATCCAAGTACGTCGTGCGAAAATTGTGGAAGGCGAAAACCTTGCAGTTTACAAACACGGTTTAAAAATTGGTGTTGTTGTATCTTACAACGGTGATGCTGCTACTGGTAAAGGTATTGCGATGCACGTTGCTGCGTTCAACCCAGTTGCTGTAACTGCGGAAGGCGTATCTGCTGATCTTATCGCTAAAGAAAAAGAAATTGCTGAAGCGAAAGCATTGGAATCAGGTAAACCTGCAAACATCGTTGAAAAAATGGTAACTGGTTCAGTTGAAAAATACTTGAACGAAGTTGTTCTTGAGCGTCAAATGTACGTAATCGACAACGACAAGAAAGTTGCTGATGTTCTTAAATCAACTGCGACTACAGTTGCTCAATTCGTTCGCTTTGAAGTGGGTGAAGGTATTGAGAAAAAAGCTGAACTTTCTTTCGCTGAAGAAGTTGCTGCTGCTCAAGCTGCTGCAAAATAATCTCTGATTATTTGCAAAAAAAAGCCCCGTTTGGGGCTTTTTTTATGCAGAGTTTAGAATTATGAGAGAGCAATAAAGATGGTGAACAAAGCCTAGATGGGCATCGATGCCATTATTCTTGTTTTAGTTGCTGTCTATTTTGGTATTGATTTACAACAACGGCAAAATCCTTTAAATCAATTGCTCCGCAATTCAAAAGCACATACTGAAATTTTATCGAAATCACAATTTCAGAAAGCCTCTCTAGATTCGAAAGCATCAAATTTTCAAATTCCAAATGATGATGCAAAAATTCAACAGGTCTTTCAAACACAAAAAAACAATATACAGCTCCAGTCAAGCGGAACAGTCAAAGTGGTTTTAGGGGATGATAACAACGGCTCACGTCAGCAAAAGTTTATTCTACAATTGCAGAATGGCCTAACCGTGTTAGTGGCTCATAATATTGATTTAAATCCCCGCATTGATGGATTGCAAAAGGGAGATACGGTCGGGTTCTATGAAGAATAGGAGTACTCTGAAAAAGGTGGGTTAATTTACTGGATTACTCACGCTCCACAATAATGATATGCGGAAGGATGGTTGAAATAAAAAGGGAGAACCTATCAATAAAGGTCCTTTAGAAGGCTAAAACGATAAGTGCTTTTAAATTGCGTTGTTTTGCGATTTTTGGCGGGTTTAAAATTTTGGTGGTAGTTCGATTATGTAGGCATTCATGCATCATATGCGGCCAATCAGGAGGAATTCGAGATATTTAAACAAGGAAGACTTTTTTCTCTCGACTTTATGGCTATAAAATTGCCCGATTCAGGCTAAAATGAAAAGCGCAATATAAAATCCTGTTCCTATAGGCAAAATAAAAATCAGCCACGCCATGATTAGAATGAGAGCAGCCATTGCGACAGCAAGGACTAAGTTTATTCGTGTAAAAAGACCAAGCTTAAGATCAAAATTAAGGCGGTGATTAACGCACTGAAATGAGCAAGAGCAATGATCGAAAATAAAATAGCGAGCACATAAGCTCAGTGAAGGACTTTGTTAATTTTGTTCTGATGGTTTTCTCTATATTCATTCAACCATTCTGTTATAGCTTTCCTCGTTTACTCCGGCTTTTTGTTGATGAACATCCATCAATCCATGCTTTATTCTTGTAAAGATAAAATATAAACCAGACAGCAGTCCTCACATGAGCGGCTTAGTAATATTTGTTTGTAAAGGATGGGTGATGTTGGGGTGTTGTGAACAAGATTGAGGAGATGGGTACTTTTGGTCAGGCATTAAAAAAGCCACAAGAAGTGGCTTTTGTGTCAAATGTATCAGGAGTCTGGCAAGCTCTTATGAATTTGGACCATCCACACGTTCGATGTTTACTTTTGCACTACCTGCATTAGTAATACCAAGTTGTTTTGCAGCACCATAAGATAAGTCTAGAACACGGTTACCATGGAATGGACCACGGTCGTTCACTTTTACCACTACGCTCTTACCATTGTTTTTATTGGTTACGCGAATATAGCAGTTCAATGGCAGGCTACGGTGAGCTGCAGTTAAACCATTCATATCGAAAGTTTCACCACTTGCAGTTTTACGGCCATGGAACTGACGACCGTACCAAGAAGCTGCACCAGTTTGGCTAAATTTACGTACTGTATTCGATGCAACAGTATTTAGCTTTTCAATCACTGAAGGCTCGTCTGTAGGGATTTCAATTTTTGCTGCAATCGTTTGGCGACGAATTTTATCACCAGAACGTTCAGCGATTGAAAGACTATTTAAATTTGAAAAGTGAGAATTAAAATTTTGAGCATCTTTATTTAATACACGCGTGGCCAAGCGGGAGTTGTCACTATCGGTATTAAATGATGACTGCACCAATTCTGCTTGAGACTGACTCAGGGCAAAGGTGGTGGTTAAGGCTAAAATATACTTTATCGAGGAATGCATTATTAAACTCCTAAAGACTGCTCTTTTATCTCAATTAAGCGATTGAAATAAAAGCGATCAAGTCTGTTAATTCTCTTTTGCAACTACATTTGACGAGATGGATAATATTCATGCCAAGCTAAAGCTGTCTACTTTTTAATTAAAATAATTACAAAAAGTACAGAAAATCATCATTTTTAGATTAAAATTTAATCAATATTGTAACATAATATTTAAAACGTCCATTTTATAAACAATTTAGTAAAAATAAATCTTGACTTTAGTATTATTTGGTAAAAACCAGTCTTAACGGCTGACGATTTCGTTACCTAATTGCCATACCGCTGTAGCATACATGCGACTCTTGTTGTAGGTCGTAATGACCTGAAAATTTGGATAGGTAATATAATAAATCGGGCCATAACTATCTTGAAGTTGAATAATATTTACCATATCCAGATCATCAATTTGTACAATCGGATTGATCGGTGTGATGCCTTGATTTTTTAAAGCGCCATATGGTGTTGGCTGTTCCAAATCTTTTGCAATAACTGAGTCTGGATTATTCCCTGTATAGCGGGCGGCAAAGCCGATGGGTTGATTGCGTTGCCATCCATATTGTGCCAAGTAGTTGGCAATAGAACCAATAGCATCTACGGCAGAATTTCTTAAGTCAATATGTCCATTGCCATCATAGTCCACGCCCATTTTGCTAATGTTGCTCGGCATGAATTGAGGATAACCAATCGCTCCAGCATAAGAGCCAACGACTGAGCTGGCAGGTACTCCATCTTTATAGGTCCATGCAATCAGTGCAGCAAGCTCATCCTGGAAATACTGGGCACGTCGCTCATAGCCGAAGCCTAAGGTTGCTAGGGCATCACGGGTAATGAAATTACCTTTATTGGCACCAAAACCGGTTTCTACCCCTAAAATCCCTAAAATGATCGATTGCGGTACACCAAACTGCTGTTCAGCGCGGTTTAAAGTATCGGCATACTGAGCTTTGAAACGTACCCCACGCTGAATGGTGCTTTCCGCCATAAAATTGGTTTTATATTCATACCAGGGTTTACTTTCACCAGGGCGGTTCATGATATTGATGATATTAGGCAGGTTTTTTGAGCCATTCATGGCCCAATCGACCTGTTCTGCACTCAAGCTATAAGTTTGCATGGTTTGTTGTCTAAAGCTGTTATATGCGGGGTGATTATAAAAATCGTTGGCTTGACAGAAGCTGGTGATGGAAAGTGCACCGAGAAGTAAAGGAAGACGTTTAATGCTGTTATAAAAGTTGATACTTAACATATTACTCAAAGTTCCAAAAACATAATCAGTGTGTGTAAATTGACATCACGACGCTAAAAGACGGTATTACAAATATAGTGACCAAAAATCCATTTCATGAAAGATAACGGAATTTTTCAAGTGGTTAAGATAGCATTGACCAAGGCTGTATCCACAAGTTCATATACAAAAAAAGACAAAGAACGTTATTTGTTGCATAAATCCATGTATTTGATGCCAGTTCTTTGAACTGTACTGTGTATACTCAGCAGAAGAACTGCAAATTAAAGTTCAGTCTGCTTGAGCTGATCCAGTTCGGTTCTTTATATTGTTTGCAATGATACGTTTTATATAAGCCCAGAATATGAAATTTAGTAGTGATTTTGCATTATCAGGAAGTGTTTGTCTGAAAAAACATCAGAACATTGTATCTGGTTGGATGGATGCTTAATTGTAATAAATCATCTAATATTTACCAGTCAGCTAAAAATATGTTCTGTTATGGCTTCTTTGTATCAGATTGCTAAAAAAGTCTATTTGAAAACAAAATTTAGAAGAATTCCTGCTTTTTTATCTCTTATTCAAGCATGCAAGAATCTGCTTGCTAGACAACCATCTTACAAGTTCATAAATTGAAATTTTTCTTGATGATTGTTGCTATAAAAAACATGAAAGAGATAAAAATTTAAGCCCTAAAATAGTATAAAAAGTGAATTAATCACGATTTAATTTTGCTCAACACTTTATATTGAAATTATTTGTATAAATGATGGAGGAATAGATCATAAAGTCTTTTCTGAAATTTATATAATACCCAGTACATCTATAAATTTGATCAAGACAAATACCCACAAAGACAGTAGTGCTGCACTTATGGTTTGGGAATAAAATTTTGCAATAAAAAACCTGGCGATTGCCAGGTTTTAGATCATGTTAAATGTGCTCAAGAATGAAATAAGGTATCGTGATATTCAGCCAGTACCAATAACTCACCTTTAGTTAGATGCGGAATGATTTTTTCCACAGCAATATGTACGGCTTTAATCACTGCAGCAGAACCCAGATCGGCAGCTTTACGCTTGATCATGCCCAAATCTAGGGTTTTATTAAAGTCATTCATGAAATGACGCACGGTCGCTTCAGCAAACTGCTTATAAAGTTCAGTTAAGACTGCTTTATTTACCTCATTGCCTGCTTTAATTTCCGCATAACTATTTTTAAGATTGGTCACCAGACTGGCATCTAATGGTTCACCTACACGGAAATTGCCAGCTGCATCTTTAAACAGGCTTTTTTGTGAAAACTCAATGGATTGTTTTACTACATCATTGGAGGATTTACTCAACAACTGTTTCAATAAAACTGCAACGGTTGATTTGACATAACCGGCCAGTTTTTCAGCGGTATCACGTTTATCACTGGCTGGGAAACGACGCACAAGCTCAGTCAAAATAGCATCAATGATTTCATCATTGATCAGCAATGCAGTCTTGTCGCGTAAAGGGTATAGCGGTTCGCTGGAATTTTTCTTTTCCTGACCTGTTTGAATACTTGTTAATAATTCTGCAGAAGGAATAAAACCAAAAAATGGCATGTTAAACAACCTCAATATTCTTCATTTTATTGTCGCGCCAAACGAATGGGGCGAGGCATCCATGTCGCATCGGATACACGGCAAGGGTTGATGTCTAATCCGCCACGACGTGTATAAGTTGCATATACCATCAGTTTTTCCGGCGCAAGGTTTTGCCAGATGTCGGCAAACATCTGTTCCACGCATTGTTCGTGGAAACCGTTATGCTGACGGTAGGAAATAATATAAGCTAAAATACTGCGATAACAAGGTTTTTTACCCTGATAACGTATAAAAACTGTGCCCCAGTCTGGCTGGCCGGTGACTGGACAGTTACTGCGGAGTAAATGTGAATAAAGTTGTACTTCAACTTGTTCACTATTTTCTGTGTCTAATGTTAATAAACTCGCATCTGGATGGTTTTCCAGGCGTTCAGGGCTTAAATCATCAATACAGATTCCTTCAGGTTTGGAAATATCCAGATCATCTACCTGAAATAAAGTCAGCGTGACCGGTGCACCTGCCGCAGCAGATAAATCTTTTTCGACCGTTGCAATAAATGCTTCTTTTGAATCGAATTGGGTAAAGTTCATACTATTAAAGTAGAGCTTGAGAGATTTTGATTCGATCAGGTTGGGTGAGGATGCCGGCAGAGTGATACGACCAATCGCCACCTGAGGAATGCCAGCCGCATTTAACCAGGAAATTTCAAAAACATGCCACCAGTCTTTGCCGTGTTGAATGCCTTCAACATGGGCGTATTTTTCACGCGCAGTGGCACGTGAAATTGGAAACAGAATATCGGGTTGATATTCTGTTGGATAATTGGTGTCTTTACCTAATAGAGAATGTTCTACACTCATTATTCACGCATTCCTGAACCACGAGAAAGTAAATAGTAAGCTATACCGTAAAGTACGGCACAACATAAGGTAATTACAGTCAATGAAATGGAAACATTGACATCACTATGACCTAAAATGCCGAAACGGAAGGCATTCACCATATATACAATCGGGTTAATTAAAGAGAGATTTTGCCAAAATGGACTTAAAGCACTAATGGCATAGAATACACCACCTAAATAGGTCAGTGGAGTCAGTACAAAAGTGGGGATAATCGAAATATCATCAAATGATTTTGCATAAACAGCATTAATAAAACCGCCTAATGAAAATAAGAATGACGTAATCAGCACGGTATATATAGTGACGAACCAGTTGGTAATATATAAGTCAGTAAAGAACAGGCTCATTGCAGTGACAATTATACCAACCAAGGCACCACGGCAAACACCACCAATTACATAGCCCCACAAAATCATGTGCAGCGGTACAGGACTCATAATTAGTTCTTCAATGCTTTTCTGGAATTTGGCACTAAAGAAACTGGAGGAGACATTGGCATAACTGTTAGTGATCACCGCCATCATAATCAAGCCGGGTACAATAAACTGCATGTAGCTAAAGCCACCCATTGTGCCAATCCGTGAACCGACCAAATTGCCAAAAATCACGAAATACAAACTCATGGTAATGGCAGGTGGCAATAAGGTTTGTGGCCAGATGCGCATGAAGCGACGCACTTCTTTATGTACCAGGGTATAGAGCGCAACACTGAGTTGATTGAAGTTCATTGCGCGGCTCCTTCAAGATTTTTTTCCACCATTTTTACAAAGATTTCTTCCAGACGGTTCGACTTGTTACGCATACTGCGTACTTGAATGCCTTGTGCTTCCAGCAGTTGGAACAGTTCATTCAAGGTATGTGCCTTGTCCATGGTGACTTCTAAGGTCACTGGATCAATTAAATTAAAACGCACGCCAATAATATCCAGATGGATGGGTTGAATCGGTTCGACCAGGTCAAAAATAAAGGATTCTTCACTCAGCTGGTTTAAGAAAGATTTCATGCTAGTATCTTCCTTAATCACACCACGGTCGATAATGGCAATGCGACGGCATAGCATTTCAGCTTCTTCTAGATAATGCGTAGTCAGAATAATTGATGTACCTTTTTCGTTCATTTCAGTGAGGAAGTCCCACATGGAACGACGTAATTCAATATCCACACCGGCAGTCGGTTCATCTAAAATGAGCAGCCGGGGTTGATGCATCATGGCACGGGCGATCATCAAACGGCGTTTCATTCCGCCAGAAAGCATGCGTGCCTGTATGCCACGTTTTTCCCATAGGCCTAATTTTTCCAAATATTCTTCAGCCCGGCTTTCTGCAATTTTTTTAGGAATACCGTAATAGCCGGCTTGAGTCACCAAAATATCAAAGGTTTTTTCAAACTGACCAAAGTTGAATTCTTGCGGTACGACACCCAGGCATTGTTTGGCTTCTGAAGGGTGGGTATCCAGATTATGGCCAAAAATTTCCACTGTACCGGAGGTTTTTTTGGTCAGTGAGCTAATGATGCTAATGGTGGTTGATTTACCCGCACCATTTGGACCAAGGAGGGCATAAAACTCACCTTCAGGTACCGTTAGGTTGATTCCTTTTAGTGCTTGAAAACCGTTACGATAGGTTTTGGATACGTCCCTCAAGGTCAATGCATCAGTCATGAAATTCTCACCTGGTGAATAGTAGGAGTATTGTGAGTGATCTTGCTGAATAAACCAAGTAAATAAGCAGGAATTGTCTGTTGCAATAATGGAACATTGCTCAAAGTATAAGCACAAAAAGTGATGACTTATATATAGTTGCTTTACCTTACCGTTTTTTTTGTTATGATGTGCATCGCGCGCTCATAGCTCAACTGGATAGAGTACAGGTCTCCGAAGCCTGTGGCGTGGGTTCGAGTCCCGCTGAGCGCACCAAATCAATAGCTAAACATACAAAAATATATTCTGAAAGCCTTTAAATATAAGGCTTTATAATAAAAATATAGCAGAATATAACAAAATAAATAAGGATATAGTTGCAAGTTATAAGGATATATATGAGGATATATTCGATTCTATCCACTTTTGTATCCTTATTCTGACTATGGCCAAGCACATAACACCGCTCTCAGATTCCAAATGCACAAGCGCCAAGCCACAAGATAAAGACTATTCTTTATACGATGGACAGGGCTTAATTCTATTTGTCAGAAAAAGTGGCACTAAGGTATGGCGATATAAATATAAAAAAGCCAATGGTAAAGATGGATTGATGACATTGGGCAACTTTCCAGCACTAAGCCTAAAGTCAGCAAGGGATAAACGCCGCGAATATGAAAAGTTATTGGCACAGGGTACAGATCCAATCGAATATGAAGAAATCCAAAAGTATAAAAAGGACAACTCATTTAGTTTTGAAGCCATAGCCCGGGACTGGCACAAGGAATACAGCAATACAGGCAGATGGATACCCGATACAGCAAACAAAGCATTAAGAAATTTAGAAGAGTATGTATTCCCTTTGATTGGAGAGAAGTCTGTTGATGAAGTGAAGCCTAAAGATTTGGTTATGGTTTTGCGGTCAATTGAGGAAAAAGGATTTACAGAGGTACTTAAGAAAACAAGACAGAGATTTAGTGCCATCTTTGCTTATGCAATCTCAAGAGGTTTATTAGAAGAAAACCCATCCTATTTTTTAAAGGATGTATTTGTTAAGACCAATAAGGCAAAACACTATCCGCAGTTGCCACTTGAGCGACTGCCTGAACTATTACAGCGATTAAACAGTGATACTGGTTATCCATTAACAAGATTATGCACGGCGTTTACTTTACATACTTTTGCGCGTTCTAGTGAAGTACGTTTTGCTCGTTGGACTGAGTTCGATCTTAAAAAGGGGATATGGACCATACCACCAGAGCGGGAATTAATAGAAGGGCAGAAGTATTCTAATCGTGGTGCCAAAATGAAAACTGAGCATCTGATACCTTTATCGCCTCAAGTCATTTCTATTCTTAATGAGATTTATATCTACAGCCACATGACTAAAAATGTCTTTCCCAAAAACGGCGACCCTCAAGGCTTCATCAGTGAAACTACAATTAATAATACTTTGCGCCGTTTAGGGTATGACACTGATAATGAGATATGCGGGCATGGCTTTAGGGGTATGGCTTGTTCTGCATTGGTGCAAAGCACTCTATTTCAAAAAGAAGCAGTAGAGAAGCAAATGAGCCACCAAGAACGTGACCAGGTACGTTTAGCATATACGCACCAAGCTGAATACATGGAAGAACGAAAAGCTATGCTGAATTGGTGGAGTGACTACCTGGAAGCAAATCAGAACAACTTTATAAGTCCTTATGACTTCACGCAGCAGCTTTTAAGCAATGATGTGATTAATTTTAAATACGTAAAACTGGCTAAGTGATAAACCTTATCGCTCAATCTGCATTTTAATATATTTCCCTAGAAACTCTGAACCGTACCGGGTTTGTCGGAGACCAAACTTTCTGAGAGAATGTCCCGATGAAAAAAGTAAAATATACGTAAGCGTCCGCTGAACCCCATCGCCATTTTTTAATTTGAGTTGGATTTCCAGCGGTGTGGCAGTAATTCTTCAATCTGGGTCACTTTATGTGTCGGCAACCTTTTCAGTACATCGCTTAAATAGGC